>JAUYMF010000033.1 GCA_030698765.1 Dehalococcoidales bacterium | reverse complement strand
TCACTGGTTGAAGCTATAGGACAGCCCGAACTGGCCGTAGACCCCCGCTTCAATTCCAGGGAGAACCGCTTTCACAACAAGGATGCGCTTTATGAAATCCTGGAAAAGGTATTCCTGACCCGGACCGGAGAGGAATGGCTGGAGTTGCTGGAGAAACGTATCCCGATTGGCCCGATTAACACCGTCGACAAGGCGCTCTCCGACCCCCAGGTGCTCAGCCGCAATATGGTCGTCGAAATTGACTATAAGGGCGACAAAAAACTGAAGATCCTGGGCAACCCCATCAAGATGTCCGATATTGAACAGGAAGTGTTCACCGCCCCGCCGGGGCTGGGGGAAAACACCGAAGAGATTTTATCCGGACTGCTGCACTACTCGCCGGAAGAGATTGCGGAACTCAGGCAGCAGGGCGTTATCTAGTGTGGTGCATCGTAAATAGCGTTTGTTTATCTGTTTCATTCCATTCCGGCACATCGCGCAGGATGTCATTGCGAGGAGGCGGAGCCGACGAAGCAATCTCTGCCAAGATACAACAAATCCGGATTGCCTCGCTTTCCGACTTCCGTCATAATGATCTCACAGTGACAGCCTCGTTCCTCAAATACAAGTGTTACTAAGTAAGGGGTATTAGGTAGCGGCTTCCGGCAGACCGACGGTAGGACTATCATCCATCATATCTCAGTTCCGTTTAGAAGCTTCCGTTTCAGGCTGCTTTACGTGTTCCCTGATGAAATCGGCGATCGCTTTAACTGACGTTCCCGGGCCAAATACCGCCTTAATCCCCTTTTCCTTGAGAAAAGAAACATCTTCTTCGGGGATGATACCACCGGCAATAACCAGTGTATCACCGCCCCCCCTTTCCCGCAGCAGCTCGACTACCCGCGGGAAGAGATGCCGGTGCGCCGCCGACAGAGAACTCAGACCGACCACGTCCACCCTCTCCTGAACCGCCGTTTGAGCTACCTTCTCCGGTGTCTGCCTGATACCGGTATAGATTACCTCCATACCTTCATCCCGCAGCCCCATGGTCAATACCTTGATACCGCGGTCGTGTCCATCCAGTCCCGTTTTTGCCAGTAAGACCTTGATTTTTCTTCCATTAGCCATGTCAAGCCCTCCGCAATCTAGTGTATCGCAGACACATTAAACTGGTTACAGTGCGAAGTCAAATATCCTTTCATTCTGGTAAAGGCTGGAATCCAGTCTTCAACCCCACCCCTTGGATTCCCGCTTTCGCGGGAATGACAATATGGGTACAATCATTGTAAAGTAATCTCTGTGCTATTACACTAGTACCAAGTAACACTTATAGTTACGCTGCCGCCACGGCTGTCATTGCGAGACCATTCCGCCGCAGGCGGAAGGCGAAGCAATCTGGGCGGGGCGGAATTATCCCTTACCCCCAGATTGCCACGTCGTCCACCAGAGGCGGACTCCTCGCAATGACAACACGAGTAACGTGCTTTTTATTGGAGAACGATTCGTTTCACTTCTTGAGCGAAAAATAATGCGTTACACCACACTAGTCCCTGAATTGATACTCGCCGAAAACAGCGCGCAGCACGCCACAGATTTCGCCCAGGGTAGCATACTCCTTGACCGCCTCCACAAAAACAGGAATCAGGTTCGCCTTCTCATCCTGGGCGGCTTCCTTTATTCGTCCCAATGCCTGTTGCACCGCCTGATTATTACGATTCCGTTTTACCTCGGACAGACTGGCTATCTGCCTTTCTTCAGCCCGGGCGCGCTTTTCCGCATCATAGGGATACGGTACCAGCCGGTTGGTCAATACCTCCAGTTCCTGCTCACCGGTAAAGGCATTGACGCCGACTATTATTCTCTCCCCGCTCTCCACCTGCCTCTGGTACTCGTAAGCGCTCCTGGCTATCTCCTGCTGAACGAAGCCATTCTCGATAGCCGGCACCACACCCCCCATGCCGTCCACTTTCTTAATCAGTTCCTCCGCCTCATGCTCTATCTTGTCGGTCAGCGATTCGACATAGTAAGAACCGGCCAGCGGGTCGGTCACATCACATAATTTAGCCTCATACTGGATAATACGGCGCGCGTCCTCGTTTAATTGCAGGGCTTCCCGGCTCCAGCCCAACCCCAGAGGCTCATCATAGGGCGGGACAACCCCGGGATTGCCGCCGGAAAGGGCACCGGCAATACCGCCGATTACCGCCCGGGTGAAGTTATTCAGCGGGCGCGGCACAGTACAGCTATAATCTCCCTGGCGTGCCCACTGGGAAGGACGGTAGAGGCAGGTACGGGGGTTCTTCGCCCCGAACCGCTCTTTAATCGTCCTCGCCCACAGCCGCCGGGTGGCCCGCTGCAGAGCAATCTCCTGGAAAAAGTCCATGCTCCCGCTGAGGTGGTTGGCGCTGAAGCGGGGGACAAACTCATCGACATCAAGCCCGGCATCAATCCCGATCTGAATGTACGCGATGAGATTACACAGGGTGAACGCCAGCGTCTGAACACCGGTGGCTCCCTGTTCCCGCATGTGATTACCACAGATGCTGATGGTGTTCATCAGGGGCATGTTCTCACTACAGTAAACAATGGTATCCCGCACCATCCTCATCGACGGTTTGACCGGAAAGATGTAAGTGCCGCGCGCGATAAACTCCTTCAGGATGTCATTCTGGGGGGTACCTCTCAGCTTGCCTTGAGGGATTCCCCGTTTCTCCGCCAGGGCAATGTACATCGCCAGGATAACATTCACCGGGCCGTTTATCGTCCAGTTAGAGGCAATCTTATCCAGGTCCATATCACCGACAAACGCCTCATAGATTATCTCCATATCCCTCAGGCTGTCCACCGCCACGCCCACTTTGCCCACCTCTCCCTGCACCAGAGAGTCGTCAGAATCGTAGCCAATCTGAGTCGGCAGGTCGAAGGCCTGGTTCGGCCCCTGCCTCCGTCCGCGGGCTATCTCGTTTTTATAGTAGTCACGCGTATCTTCCGCGGTACCGTATCCGGAATACTGCCCGGCACGTACCAGACCGGCGCCGCTCATCAGGTGCCCGCTGCCGGGGAGGTGGGTACTGCCGGGAGGCGCGCTGGGATAGATATCAGCGGTGAAAGGATAAGTACCCGGAAAGCCTTCTTTCTCCAGGAAATCATGGTCTTTGATATCCAGCGGAGAATAGAACTCGTTAGGGCTTTTATCAACGCCGAAGCGCTCCAGCGACTTCTTTAGCGGCCCCTCCTGCCACTCTTTTCTCTTTTTTTCGATCTCATCCAGCTTCTTCCGGTCAAACATTTCTCTTTACCACCTTCCATATTCCCTGCCCGCTTACAGGGGAATATTGCCGTGCCGTTTCGGGTAGCGTACAACCTTCTTACTTCGTAAAAGCTGCAAGCTCTTTATTATCTGCCACCGCGTATCCCTGGGCTCAATGACATCCTTAATGTGAGTACGTATCGAGGCTTCAAAGAACGGGTTGGCATACCGCTCGGTATATTCTTTGACCAGTTGCTCCCGTAGCTGCTCCGGTTTATCTGAGCGGGCAATCTCATCGGCGTAGAAAAGGTCTACCGTCTGCTCCGCTCCCATTACCCCCGTCTCCGCTATCGGCCAGGCATAGATAAAATCCGTTCCCATCCCCGGCACCACCCCCATACCCAGAGCGCCGCCTCCATAGGCCTTCCGAATCACCACGGCAACGCGGGGCACAGTAGCCTCAGCCAGAGCATAGAGCACCTTGGCGCCATGGTTGATGATGCCGCCGTGCTCCTGCTCCATACCCGGCATGTAAGCCGGTGTATCCACCAGGAAAACAAGTGGGATATTAAAGGCATCGCAGAACCTGATAAAACGGGCCTGCTTGTTGGAGCTGTTCACTGTCAGGCTGCCGGCGCGCACCATCGGCTGGTTAGCCACAATCCCCGCCGGATATCCGTCCAGCCGGCCGAACCCCACGATTATTTCCGGGGCGAACTCCGCTTTTACCTCCAGAAAATCGCTTTTATCGACGATACTCTTAATTACGCGGCGCATATCATAAGCTTTTCGCGAATCAACCGGGACAAGCTCCGCCAGAGCATCGTCCCGCCGCTCCGGGTCATCTCCGCTATCCTGCCGCGGCGGACTCTCAGCACTGTTTGACGGCAGGAAGCTCAGTAACTTCTTCATTTGCGCAAAGCAATCATCCTCGGTCTTAACTCGGAAAGAAGCCAGTCCCGAAATCTGAGCATGAACCTTAGCCCCACCCAGTTGCTCCATGGTCACCTCTTCACCCATTACCGACTTCACGATACGCGGCCCGGTGATAAACATATGGCTGGTGTTATCAATCATAAATACAAAATCGGTCAGCGCCGGGGAATAGACGGAGATACCCGCACAGGAGCCCATAATCGCCGAGATTTGCGGGATTATCCCTGACGCCTGGGTGTTAGGGAAGAAAATGGAACTGCCGTCCTTCTCTTCACGGTATTTGACGACATCAACGCCACCCGGTTCGTCAATCCGTAAAGACGCGTCCAGCTTATTACCCCGCCGGCCGGGCCCGTCCAGCATACCGATAACAGGCACTCCCATCTGTAAAGCCAGCTCAACGGTGGTATACATCTTGTAGCCGTGCAAAGCCCCAATCGAACCTCCCAGAACAGTAGCGTCCTGGGCATAAACACAGACTCTCCGCCCGTCCACCGTCCCGTGACCGACGACGATTCCGTCAGCCGGAGCACCCACGGCATGCCCCACCAGCATATTGGTTTCTACGAAGCTTCCCGGGTCGAGCAGACGATCAATCCTCTCCCGCGCGGTGAGCTTTCCCTTTTCATGCTGGCGGGCTATCTTCTCCGCTCCCCCTCCCAGGGCCGCGGTCTCTTTCAGCTTGCGCAGCTCGTCAATTCTCTTCTGCATCCCGTCTTCTATCTCTCCATTACCTCTCGGCTGACCACCACACCGATAATAACACGATTAGCCGCCTGTGGTCTATCCCTATGGATTACAATACAATTAGAAAGGGAGACCACTTAACCTCCTTCACTATAATTGCTTGGGTCACAAACCGGTCAAGAACAGGCAGACCGGGCTACAGTTAACTGAGGTGGGCATAATCAATAGATTTGCATACACTCTGGATGTTCCCGATGGACTCTTTCCATGCCTTGGAGTTTGCATAATTGTCTGTCATCCAGATTGTTTATTTTGCTTACACAACATACCAATTTGCTTGATTTATCAATATCTCCTCTTTTAACTTGACATGTTTTATGTTGTAGTATTATAGTCTAAACGACCGTATCCTATTTTTCAGCTAATTCTGTATTTATTAAGTGTAGTAAAGAGAGAAAAACTCTATCATAAATTATGGCAAGGAGAAAGGGAATGATAAGGAAAATTGTCTGGTTACTCGTCAGTTGCTTAATGGTGTTATCCCTAGTGCTGGCATCTTGCGCCCCTCCAGCACCTACCACACCAACTGCGCCCACTGCGCCCACTGCACCCACTACGCCAACCACGCCCACTACACCCACCACGCCAACCACGCCAACAACCCCCACAGTGCCAACAGGAGCCGAGATGGCACAGGACTCACTGGGCAGGATGGTGGAAAAACCCAGGTATGGCGGTACACTCACCCTGCTTCCCTACCGCGACCAGGGAAACTTTGACCCGGTCACGGTTTCCCCGATGACCAATGTCGCCGGGGGACTGACTCATGAGGATTTGGCCGAGGCTGACTGGGCAAGAGGCCCGAGTGGTACCGGCGAATACAGCGCTATTTTCAGTATGCAACCTTTCACCTTCCACACCGGTCTACTGGCCGAAAGCTGGGAGATACCTGATGACCAGACCATCATCTTCCATATCCGCAAGGGAGTCCACTTCGCCCTTGACCCCAACAGCGAGGCCAGCCGGCTGGTAGGCGGACGCGAAATGACCGCCGATGACGTCGTATTTTCCATCAATCGCCGGTTTGAAGATATTCCCGGTTCTCACGCTCGTCCCCGATTGCAGCCATATGAGTGGCCGGTCTCCGTGACGGCACTGGATAAATACACGGTTGAAATCAAGACCACGCCCGGATACGTGGACGTAAATATGAGCGTCACCGGCGACTGGACGAAAATAACCGCCTTTGAAGTCGTCAAGAAATACGGTGTCTTGCGCGAGTGGAACACATCCGTGGGCACCGGCCCGTTCATGCTGGTTGACTATGTTCCAGGCAGTTCGGCAACCTTCGTCAAGAACCCGAACTACTGGGCAGCGGACCCCTTCTTCCCGGAGAATAAACTGCCCTATCTTGACGGTGTCAAGTTCCTCTACCTGAAAGACATGTCCACCATCATCGCCGGAGCACGCACCGGCAAGCTTGACCTCACCTATGCCACCAATCTGATCAGCCGTGATGATATGCTGAGCTTAAAGAACAGCAGGCCGGAGATGAAGTTCCGCGAGATCCTTAATTTCTCCGGTATCCCGACGCTCTTCTTCATGATGAACAATCCGGAGTTACCCTGGTATGACCAGAAGGTCAGGCAGGCCCTCGGCATGGCGATAGACCGGGAAGCCGTAAAGAGTGACTACTATGCGGGTTCCGCCGAGATTCTGGCGGCGCCAACGTACCCCGCCCCAGACTGGGCATCAATGTACACCCCGCTTAACGAATTGCCCCAGTCTGTCCAGGACTATTACACATACCAGCCGGAAAAAGCCAGGAAGATGCTGGCTGAGGCCGGCTACCCCAACGGCTTCACGATACAGGTAGATACCTCAGTATTGTATGATGTTGACCTGTTATCCGTGGTTAAATTCTACTGGGAGCAAGTCGGCGTTAACCTGGAAATCAAGGTGCATGAAGATAAAGTCTTCACCTCAATGACCGCAGAGACGGGAGCCACAGTACCGCAAGCGTACTGGTCCCGCTACGGTAACTGGACACCATACTCATTTCACTACTGGACCCAGCCGGATTCCGCCCAGCTGATTGAGGACGAAGAGGCTTTCCGGGTGCGTGAAATAGTTATGAAGGACTTTATTCTTAACGAACCGGCAATCTGGTCACCCCTGAAGGAATTCCATTCCTATGTTATGGAAAAGGCCTGGCAAGTATGGCTGCCCGCCCCGTACCAGTATCAGCTCTGGCAACCGTGGGTAAAGGGATACTCCGGTGAAACGGTAACCGGACGCAGTGACTACGGGAACTTCATCAAGCACGTCTGGTATGACCAGGCGCTAAAGAAATCGCTGGGATATTAGAGCCCGTAACAGAAGAGGGGGCGGGAACGTTGAAACCGCCCCCTCTATAAAGCTGCAGACCAGACCATTACCTCCTTCATTTGACGGAATTTTCTCAGACGGTCATAATATTATTGTGAAGCCGGGGTGATTTGTACGGAACTGCAGCTTTGTTGAGGCACGAGCAGTTGGGAGGTAAATCATGTGGTACGGATGGGCTGGTACTAACCTGGAAGTCAACCTGTCACGAGGAACCGTCAAGAAAAACGAGGGAGACCGCGCCCAGTATGAAGCCTATCTAGGTGGACGTGGACTGATGACCAGAATGTTCTGGGACAGGGTTCCCCCGGAAACCGGACCATTTTCAGCGGAAAACCTGCTCATATTTGGCGCTGGCCCTCTTGTCGGCACCGGGGCATCCAGTGCTAACCGGACCTGTCTGGTTTCCCGGTCTCCCCACACCAATTATCTTACCTATTCCACGATGGGCGGGCACTGGGGACCCGAACTCAAACACGCTGGCTATGACACGCTGACCTTCTCAGGGAAATCACCCGGCCCGGTGTATCTATACATCAATGATGACAAAGTAGAGATCCGTGAGGCCAGCCATCTCTGGGGACAGACCGTCCATGAGACACAGCGCCTGCTACGCGCCGAACTGAATGACGATGACCTCCAGATTATGTGCATCGGCCCCGCCGGAGAAAACAAGGTCTACTGTGCCAGTATTGAGCACGGCCCCGGCTGCAGCATGAGCCGGACCGGGCTGGGCGCCGTGATGGGGGACAAGAAGCTGAAGGCTATCGCTGTCCGCGGCACCAGAGATTTAGCTATCGCCAGCCCGGATTTGTTCATTGAGCTGCGTGACAGGATCCGGCTGAAGTCGGCTTATTTCAGGCAATCCAGAGGTGGAGGTGAGGAAGGAGGATTGGCCAAAGACACCTTCTACCGCAATATGGAAGAGGTGAGAGACTGGAATAATACGCACCAACTCTACAATGAGAGCCTGTCCAAGAATGGCGGTACGGTAAGCGTCGGCTGTGCTGACTGCTACCGGACCTGCATCAACTCGGCTCATCTCCCTGACGGGCAAACCATCTTTCTGAAATGCCGGTCGCGTCACCGCTTTACGGGTGCCGCCGATATTCAGGATTTCGACTTTAATTTCCGCTGCATTGCCCTGATACAAAAATACGGTCTTGACGATAATTCATCGGCAGCCATCTGCGGTTTCGCTATCGACCTTTTCCAGAAGGGCATTTTAACCAAAGAGGATACTGACGGTCTTCACCTGGAATGGGGTAACCCGGAGGTTATTCCTGCCCTCCTGGAGAAGATTGCTCACCGGGAAGGCATCGGTGATATACTGGCTAACGGTATCTATGAAGCAGCTCAACAGATTGGCCGTGGGGCTGAGCGATACGCTTACCATGTCAGAAAGCTTGAACCCCGGGGACGTCCCATGCGGGATTACTCGCAATCAGTTAAGCATATTCTCAACGACCGGCAGGACAGCTCCCCATGGGGCAACGTTAGCTACGAGATGCTGGCGAAACGACCCAGGGACAAAAGTGTGGACTCGATATACTGGGCATACCCTGAGGAGTGGAAAAAGGACTTTCCTTCCGATACGGTTGAGATGCTGAGCAAGACGATAGCCTACGACGCCGAGGACTGCGACCTCGCGGATTGCAGCGGTCTCTGCCACTTTACCACTGTCGGCAGAGGATCAGCACTGACCCTGCCCCGGGAACAGATGGCCTTGCTGGCCTATGCTACCGGGTTGGACCTGGACGAAAATAAGATGGGGGAATATGCCCGCAGGACGAGACTAATTTTGCGCGCCTATAATAGCATCCTGGGTGAAAGAATGAGAGCGAGCGACCTGCAAGAACAGTTCTTCTCCGGTGATTACGATAAGCTTGTTAAGATGCTGGAAGAGACTAACCGGTTAATGGGTTGCGACCCGGAAGGCATCCCGATGAGAGAAGCCCTGGCAGAAGCCGGCCTTGATTTTGTAGCCGGGGAACTGGAACGGAGAGGGATTATCCCAAAAGCCATCGCTGAGCCAGTGGCGTAAGTACCGGCAAGGAGGGAAAACCGTGGACACATCCAAGATTGACACTGAGTATTTTGCCCTTGAGATAGGCGCAACCTGGATAGCCTTAAATGAACTATTCGGCAATACCGCGGAGGGAAGAGCTAAACTGGAAGAAGCCCGGTGGCTCAAGGGAGATCTGGTCTTTGACGAGATTCAGAAGCAGCTAAATATCCCGGCGGGGGACCCTCTCACTGTGGGTAACGCCATAGCCGACTACCTGCGCCGGGTTGGTTCCAGTGACACGCAGCTGCACAAAATTTCCGATAACGAGATGGTCTATGAGATGAAGCAGGCTGTCATGCAGTCATGGTTTCCCATGTTCGATGCTCGCCATGCCCAGAACCCGCTGAGACCCCTGCCCGCGGCTGCTTTATTCCGCGCCGCATTCAAGAAGCTGTGTAATATGAAGCTGGACATCATCACGGTGTCAGATGAGATACGGGCGACCACCTTGAAGGGTAAGAGCGGCCAGTTGTGGCGGCTTTCGCCCATCACCTCAAAATAATGATCCCTTTCCGCCCTCAGTATTAAACTAAGAGACGTCGATAATCTAATCCGCCCCTCTTTTTGCGCGTCAATAATTACTATGATAAGAACTTGTCATGTGAACAGGTACACTTGACAAAACCACCCGAAACACATTAATCTATAAAAGCTAGTTTCATATCGTCGCCCGAGATTTGGCCTCATGCCTGCATTCGGTGTTCCATCCTCGATTAGCGACCTCATGATAGCGGGGAAGATTACATTTTTATAACAATGTGACCTGTATAGGTTGACTTTTCATTGTATTTTCCCTACAATTAGCTTCGATAGGTGTGCCCACATAGCTCAGCAGGTAGAGCACGTTCTTGGTAAGAACGGGGTCACCAGTTCGAATCTGGTTGTGGGCTCAGAATAAAGGGAGGGAAAATGGCTAAACAGAAATATACACGGACTAAACCCCATTGCAATGTTGGTACTATTGGTCATGTTGATCATGGTAAGACCACATTAACCTCGGCAATAACTTTAGTCTTATCCAAGGCATACCCCACTACCGGGTACCGCTCGTTTGATAGTATCGACAATGCTCCTGAAGAAAGAGCCCGGGGGGTAACGATAGCCATCGCCCATGTTGAGTATGAAACTGAGAAGAGACACTATGCCCATATCGACTGCCCAGGTCATGCCGACTTTATCAAGAACATGATTACCGGCGCCGCCCAGATGGATGGCGCCATACTGGTCGTCAGCGCTCCTGATGGCCCGATGCCCCAGACCAGAGAACACGTCCTGCTCGCCCGCCAGGTAGAGGTACCTTACATGGTTGTTGCCCTTAACAAGGTAGACGCCATGGATGACGAGGAGCTACTGGAACTGGTCGAAATGGAAGTAAGAGAGCTGCTGAGCAAATACAAGTTTCCCGGCGCTGAGCTGCCCGTTGTACGGGTAAGCGCCTTAAAAGCCCTTGAATGTGGCTGCGGTAAAAGGGAATGCCAGTGGTGCGGCGCCATCTGGAAGCTAATGGACGCCGTGGACGAATATATTCCCACACCGACACGAGCTAAAGACCAGCCGTTCCTGATGCCGATAGAGGACGTCTTCAGCATCAAAGGCAGGGGCACGGTGCCCACCGGAAGAGTCGAGAGAGGCGTGATTAAGCCCGGGGATGAGGTTGAAATCGTAGGACTGCATCACGAGCCGAAAAAGACAGTAGCCACCAGTCTGGAGATGTTCCATAAATTGCTGGACGAGGGTGAGCCGGGGGATGCGGTAGGTATTTTGCTCAGAGGCGTTGACCGTGAGGACATTGAGCGCGGTCAGGTAATAGCTGCTCCCGGTTCTATCAAGCCACATACCTACGCCGAAGGTGAGGTTTACATTTTGAGCAAGGATGAAGGGGGAAGGCATACTCCCTTCTTTAACGGCTATAAACCTCAGTTCTACATCAGGACTACTGATGTTACCGGCACTATCGAGCTACCGGAAGGGATGGAGATGGCAATGCCCGGTGACAACGTAACAATGAAGATAAAACTCATTTACCCGGTAGCCCTGGAACCGGGTTTGCGCTTCGCCATACGCGAGGGTGGCAGAACAGTCGGCGCGGGAACTTTCACTCGCATTATTGAATAGAGATGGCAAGAAAATCTGAGACCAGAACCATTATTCACCTGGCCTGCACCGTATGCCAGGAGAGGACATATACGACTTCCAAGAACCGGAAGAATGACTCCCAGCGTTTGGAGCTCAGGAAATTCTGTCCTCGCTGCCACAGCCATAATCTTCATCGAGAGACAAGATAAAGCACGAAAATATGAAATATCCACAGCAACACAACCTGGAGATAAGAGGATCCAGTTTCACCAAAAATTCCAGAGGGTTTACTTATCACCGTAGCCAGAAGCGGACGGACTGTTTTCAATGACAAACCGCCGGAGCACCAAAACAAAAGGAAGCAGCCCCGGATTGGGGTTCATCAGCGATACCATAGCTGAACTGAAGAAGGTGGTATGGCTCAGCCGGCAGGAAGTTGCCTACTTGACGGTCCTGGTACTGATAGTTTCCATTACTGCAGGGGTGCTCCTCGGAATTGTCGATTACGCTTTCACCCGGCTGGTCAATGATGTTTTTATTGGTGGGTAGAAGCTTGATCAACTTTCCTGTTATCTTAAAGTCTTTCAATTCGAGTAACAGGCTGTGTCTCGATACGAAAAATCATTTTGCGAGTGATGGCAGCGGTGAACGATAACGACAAAAAATGGTTTGTAATCCACACCTACTCAGGGCATGAAGAACGCGTTAAAAAGAATCTTGAACAACGTATCAAACTCATGGATTCTGATAATGAGATTGCCCAGGTAATTGTACCAACAGAAGAAGAGATTGAAGTCAGAAGCGGGCAGAGGCGCACCATAGCCAGGAAGACGTTACCCGGCTATGTTCTGGTTCAGATGAATATGAGCGACCACAGCTGGAATATAGTCCGCAACACTCCCGGAGTTACCGGTTTTATCAGCAGCCGGAATAAGCCGGTTCCGGTACGCGAAGAAGAAATTGAACGGATTTTGAAACAGATGACGGCGGAAGCGCCCCGGGTGAAAGTCGGTTTCAGATTGGGACAGAGCGTACGAGTCACCGATGGTCCCTTTGCCGAGTTTGTAGGAATAGCCCATGAGCTAAATACCGAAAAGGGCAAAGTAAAGGTGCTCTTGTCCCTTTTCGGACGCGAAACACCGGTGGAACTTGACTTTCTACAGGTTGAAAAGCTTTAATCCATTAAGTTTATAGTCAGGAGCGAGGAATGGCCAAAAAAGTTAAAGCCATAGTTAAATTACAAATTCCCGCCGGCAAGGCAAATCCGGCGCCGCCGGTAGGCCCGGCATTAGGTCAGCACGGAGCCAATATCATGGCCTTCTGCAAAGAATACAATGAGCGCACTGCCGCACAGGCTGGCTCCATTATCCCGGCGGAGATAACCATTTTTGACGACAGGTCTTTCACCTTTATTACCAAAACGCCCCCCACCACTGATTTATTACGGAAGGCGCTGGGCGTAGAAAAAGGCGCCGCTACTGCCGGACGAGCGGGGATAGGCACATTATCCCGTGAAAAACTACATGAAATAGCTCAGCTCAAAGCCAAAGACCTCAATGCTAACAACAGTGAGGCGGCAGAGCGCATAATTGAAGGTACCGCCCGGAGCATGGGCATTAAGATAGAGTAGGAGAAGAAGATGGTCAGAGCTGGTAAAAGATACGAAGCCGCCGTTAAATTACGCGACAAAACAAAGGTCTATCCTCCTGAAGAGGCCATTGAACTGGCCAAAAAAATGTCCCATGCCCGGTTTGACGAGACCGTTGAGCTTCACCTTCGCATGGGACTGGACCCCCGTAACGCTACCCAGCAAGTGCGTGGCGTTACCCTGCTGCCCCACGGACTGGGCAAGCCGGTGAAAGTCCTGGTCTTTTCCCAGGGTGAAGCGGTAAAAATCGCTGAAGCGGCTGGCGCCGATTTTATCGGCGATGATGAAACAATAAAGAAAATCGAGGATGGCTGGCTGGACTTCGATACCGCGATTGCTACCCCCGATATGATGGGCAAGGTAGGTAAACTGGGGAAAATCCTGGGGAAAAGGGGCCTGATGCCTAACCCTAAATCAGGCACGGTGGTCCCCGCCGGTGACTTACCCAGGGTAATTGAAGAAGCCCGCAAGGGCCGGGTAGAATTCAAGTTAGACAGAACAGCCATCATCCACCTGGCTCTGGGTAAGATTAGCTTTGAAGACAAGAAACTGCTGGATAATTTGTCCGCCGTAGTTGAAGCCGTGATGAAAGCCAAACCAAGCGGAGCCAAGGGGCAGTATATTAAAACCGCCTCATTGACCACCACTATGGGCCCGGGCATAAATCTCGACCTCAGGCCCACTTTATCTTTAAGTTCCAGTTGACACTTTCCGCTCTAACTGCTAAAGTAGTCCCTGAATATAGAATAAAGAGGTAGTGACGGGATAGTACAAAAGATTTGAAATATCCTGAGACAGCAGGGGCCGGTTCAGGCTTAAATATATACCTGCCGAGGATAAGATAACGCTAGTTTGTAGTAAATCAAAAGAATTCAGGGTATCTAGCGGAAGTCCTTGTGCAAACGGCAGAAGGACTTTATTTTTGGAGAGAGTATTTACCAGCGACAGTCGGGAGATTAGAGATGTCTAAAAAAGAGGAAAAGGCGCAAATCATTGATAGCCTGGAAGAGGCATTCGCCAGGAGCAGCATCAGCATTCTAACTGACTACCGTGGACTAACAACCTCCGCGCTGACCGCTCTACGCCGCAAGCTGTTTGAGTCAGGCGGTGACTACAGAGTAGTCAAGAACACCCTGGCCCGTTTTGCCGCGGAGAGGGCCGGACAAGAAGAACTGGTCGGCTCACTGGAAGGCCCGATAGCGATCGCCTTTGGCTATGGTGATATTACCGTACCAGCCAAAGTCATCACAGAATATGTCAACACCGCCAATACGAGCCTAACCATCAAGGGAGGGTTCACCGGTGACCGTTTACTCAGCGCAGAGGAAGTGGTTACCCTTTCTAAACTACCATCGCGGGAGATACTGCTGGCCAGAGTCCTGGGTCAGATGCAAAGTCCTATTTCATCATTAGTCGTCTGCCTCAGCAGTCCTCTAAGAGGACTAGCGGGGGTGTTACAAGCGAGAATTATGCAACTGGAGGAAAAGTAAGATGTCAGAAAACGAAGCAACAACTGAGCAAGAGAGCGTAGCGGAAGCAAAAGAAAACGAGACCGAAGCAACAGCCAAGGAGCCGGCGAAAAAGGCCAAGGCGGAGAGCAAGAAAAAGACAGCCGCCATCGACGATATCATGGCGACGATAAAAAATATGACTGTGCTGGAACTGGCGGAGCTGGTTAAAACTCTGGAAAGCGAGTTCGGAGTTAGTGCGGCGGCACCGGTATTTGCCGGCGCGATGGCAGCGCCATCCGCTGCAGCCGCCCCGGCGGAAGAAGAAAAGACCGAGTTCAACGTTATCCTCAAAGACGTCGGCGCTAACAAGATTAACGTGATTAGAGTGGTGCGGGAGTTGACTTCCTTAGGACTGAAAGAGTCTAAAGACCTGGTAGAGAGTGCCCCCAAACCGGTAGTCGAGGGGGTCAACAAAGATGAAGCCGCTGCCGCCAAGAAGAAGCTGGAGGAAGCCGGAGCTACTGCGGACATCACCTAACTCCGAAGGCAACCCGCCTGTTCAGCAACCTGATGCTGGTTACCCGGGTACCAGAGGGATAAGCGAGTAATCCCGCTCTGGTACTAAAGGTCAGAAATGACTCAGTATGACTGGTTGGTCCTAATAGGAATGGGGGCGCTGTTCATTCTCCTCGGCGTGGCGGCGATTATCTGGGGCAAGCATGAGGAGAAGGGCTACTATGACTCCATGTCTACCCGCCCTGATGGAAGGGAATTTCTGGAGCACTGGCCGCCGCGCCCTCAATTCGGGGCGCTGAATATCGGGGGACTAATCGCCATCGCTGTCGGCATGCTGCTGATTATCATCGGCGGGGGTATACGGTTGTGGGGTTAGCGCTCTCAGCGGTGATATTGAGACTCATGCCCCGGGCTTAAACTTGGGCAGGGTAAAATCATCAGTCACATCCTCAAAGTAAACTTCTACCGGCATATCGATCTTGATGTCATCGAGCTTACAGCCGGTGATATTGCTCATCATACGCGGCCCTTCTTCAAGCTCGATTGAAGCCGCCGCATAAGGCACCTCCCCGCTGAAGGCCTTATTATACACGTAATGGAAAACCACGAAACTGAAGACCTTACCCTTACCGCTTAGCTTCACCCACTCAGCTTCCATGGAATGACATTGGGGACAAACAATGCCCGGCGGATAGCGGATATGACCGCACTGAGCGCACTTTTGCATCCTCAGCTCATGCTTTTTACAGTAATCCCAGAATGGCTGGGTATCCGGCGTCGGGCCGGGTAAAGGCTTTTCATAGGTGAGCACTGGCGTTACCTCCTTAAAATAACAGTCGAGTGGGTGGTCAGTACCCCGCCGTTGCCGCTGACCAGGATAATCTCCGGCTCTTTAGTGCTGGTAGTGGGTCCCAGTTGTCTCTCCCCGGCCCGGCCCTGCAACTGGACTACGGCCTCGGTAAGAGGGGTAAATCCCATTTGATAAACCTCAGAGAGCAGTCCCCCGGAGGTATTTACTGGTAGCTCCCCTCCCGGCGCCGTCCGGCCGTTGGCGAAGAAATCACGCCCTTCCCCGGGACCAAAGAAACCATAACCCATCATACTCAGTTCAACGGTATAGGTAAAACAGTCATATATCTCACAGGCATCAATATCCTTAAGAGTAACCCCGGCCATCCGGAGAGCTTCCTCTCCGGATACTTTAGCCCCTATTGGCCCGGTCATAAAATCGGCCTGCACAATATCCGTCGAAGGGTGGTCCTGACCCACTCCGAGGACATAGGCCGGACGATGACGGCAGTCCCTGGCCCGCTCAGCGGTAGTCATG
>JAUYMF010000032.1 GCA_030698765.1 Dehalococcoidales bacterium | reverse complement strand
GCTCTAACCACTGAGCTAACCGCCCAAAACCATATCTATTTTACCCCTAATAATCAACCTTGTAAACAGAGACTTTCTTCCCGGTCAGTTTTTTTGCTGAGTTTGCTTTCAGGCACAAAATGGACTATTCTTGATAATGCGTGTAATACTAATACGGCTGCCTCGTATATTCTAACAGGCAGGCTGGAAGACCCGGGATGCGAGTGACCAAACAGGTACCAACCGGGAGGTATTCGCAGGACTATACGATGAGTTCATGCCGAAAGTGTTCCGTTACATACGTTAAAGTCATAATGCCGAATATTCATCTTGGAGAAGATAAAGACGTGGTCAGCCGGTTGACTCCTCTATCCTGACAATCTCGGCTGATCCCTGACCGGTATGACTACAGGCATATGCCGGAACAATCATCATTAATGAATAGATATAGAAAGAGATTTGCTGCGCTGATAATCCTCTGTTTGCTAATAACAGCCGGTGTCTTCACCGGCTGTAGCCAGGGCAAGGCTGAGCAAGTCACCTTCGACCGGTTGTTTTCTAACCTCAGCCGATACAACAACAGAGAAGTCACGATAGAAGGATTTTACTTTCAAGGCTTTGAAATCAACGTGTTTAGCGAGAGGCTTGAATACTCGGGGTTCGCAGAAGGGCATCTTGTGCCGAAAGGAAGAATGATATGGGTTTCCGGAGGAATTCCCAAAGATATATACAATAAGCTCGACCAACAGCAGATGATGGGACCTACCGAACGCCATGGGAAACTGAGAATAACAGGGAGATTTGAGTACGGCGGGAAATACGGACACCTGGACGGATACAGTTACCAGATAGTACCAGCAAGTGCGCAGCTTCTGCCGTGGGAACAGTGATTGGCCTTCCAGGGGAAATAGCATAGCTACAGAGTACCCCGCCAAAAAAGAGGCGGAGACCTGGAGACCGTGTGGTTAACTTTAGAGAACCGGTTCGTAGCAGGATTAACGAAATCCAGGATATCAATTCCAAATAAGCAATCCGGGAGGTCAGAGCGATGGAATTCTTCATAATAACTGTACTAGCTGTACTTGGGGCTGCCCTTGTCGTCGGTGGTATCGTAGGCTATCTTAAGAGTGAAGGGACTCGAAATAAGGTAATCAGCGCGGCTGCCGTTGCTGCGGGGGTCGTCATGTGGGCAGTTATTCTATTCATTGTCCCTGTTACCACGGTAGGCGGGCCATAGTAATCCGGTACGCGGTGCTACCGGCACTCAAGAAACCTGTTGTCGTATCGATTGTGAGACGTCTTTCTGTCACTGTTCCAGGTTCATTTCCCCTTGTATACGTCCCTTTGACAAAGAACATCGTCTGTGGTATATTATGCGATAATGTGTCTTATCATCACTCTCACAGCTTCCGGCACAAATGGAACCCCACATCGGCACAATGTTAATGAGCAAGACAGGCTTGACCTGACACCAGGTCAGGTACTCAGGAAAAGTTAGGAGGTTTGCAACATGAAAAAATGGACCATTTTGGGGGTGCCAATGCTACTGGCGCTGGCGTGGCTGGCTCTTGCCTGCGCCCCGTCTGAACCCTCTCCCCCAACAACACCGACAACTCCAACGACGCCCACTCAGCCAACAACTCCGGCGGCACCGAGCCCGGCTACTTTGGCTCTGGGAGGAAAGCTCTACGACAACTGGATTAAGACGGCGCAAGTGGAAACCCCTGAGGGGAATTCACCCCTCTGGGCCAGTCAGACCACCAATACGCGGACCGGCAGGGATACCTGGCGTTGCAAAGAGTGCCATGGCTGGGATTACAAAGGCAAAGATGGCGCTTATAGTAAAGGTTCGCATTTCACTGGCTTCCCCGGTGTTTCTGCTGCTGCCGCAACCAAGACGGAAGCTGATCTGGCAGGCGCACTCAAAGGCTCAACCAACCCCAACCATGATTTCTCCGCCTATCTTAACGACGGACAGATTTCCGCCCTGGCTGCCTTCCTCAAGGTAGGGGCGGTGATAGACGAGACCCAGTATATTGACTACACTACCAAAGCACCCAAGTCAGCCGACGCTGCCAAGGGCAAACAGCTTTATGACAGTAATTGTGTTGCTTGCCACGGGGCAGACGGTAAGATGCTCAACTTCGGAAGTACAGAAGATCCGGAGTATTTAGGTACTATAGCCCTGGATAATCCCTGGGAGTTCATACACAAGGTGCGCTTCGGGCAGCCCGGAACTGGCATGCCCTCTGGCGTGGAGCAGCAATGGAGCATTCAGGATATCATTGATATCCTGGCTCATTCCCAAACCCTCCCCAAGTAGTAAGCCCTGTCGCTCCCTCAACACGTTAAGAAAGCCTGAAGGAACTGAGTTCCTTCAGGCTTTCCTCTTCTTACCTCTATCTGACAAACTTGATGATTTTACCTTTAACTTTAATTAAGCGCTCTCAACCGGTTTATATTTTCCTGAGCTATATAATTTCGGGAAGAAAGCTTTACGCCCCTCCTCAAGCGCGAATAACCCTCCGGCTGCCAGCACCACAATAACCCAGTCACCCAGCGTCAACGGAAAGGTATCGAACGCCACTTGCAGGAAGGGCACATAGACCACCGCCATTTGCAGCAGCACGGCGACACTGATAGATATGACCAGGGCGCGGTTACGGAAAACGCCCAGATGGAAAACGGTGTGCTCATCAGAGCGGGCGCTGAAAGCCATCAACCATTCGAAAGCGACGATAGCGCAGAAGGCCAGCGTCCGGGCCTCTTCAATACTCATCCTTGTTTCCGCCCAGCGGAAAATCAGGAAAGTGCCCAGTCCGATCAATAACGCCATTACCATAATCCTCATGATTAATCCGGGATAGATAAGGCCGATTCTTGGGTCGCGAGGCGGTTGCTTGAGTTCATCACCGAATTTGGGCTCCATGCCAAGCGGAATATCTCCGGCAGTATCCGTGACCAGGTTTACCCAGAGAATCTGGACTGCCAACAAAGGCGACTGCCCGACGAATACCAGGGCCAGTATCAGGGTCACCAGCTCGCTTAAGTTTGTATTCAACGTATAAAAAAGGACGTTTCTCAGCCGGGTGAAAATAGCCCGGCCCTCATCCACGGCCGAGACCACGGAAGCGAAGTTATCGTCCGCCAGTACCATATCACTGGCCTCTTTGGCGACATCCGTTCCAGTGATACCCATGGCAACTCCAATATCAGCCGCTTTTAATGCCGGAGCATCATTAACACCATCCCCGGTCATCGCCACGATTTCCCCGTCAGCCTTGAGGGCGTTTACTATCCTCAGCTTATGCAGCGGCTCGATGCGTGCAAAAACCGAGATGTTTTCTATATCGGCGGCCAGTTCTTCATCGCTCATTTTTTGCAATTCAGCCCCCGTTATTGCCTTCCCCGGAGGAATACCGATCTGGCGAGCTATCGATTCCGCCGTAATCTTGTTATCACCGGTTATCATCTTTACCTTTATGCCGGCCTGTCGGCATAAAGCGATTGCTTCCCTGGCCTCCTGCCGGGGCGGGTCTGACATACCGGCGAGTCCGATAAAGGTCAGGTTATCCTGGACATTCTCATCAGTCAACCTGTCCGGCCCATCCGGAAAATCGCGGTAGGCGATGGCGATTACCCTTAAAGCATCCGTCCCCATATTCGATGCGGCTTCCGCTATTTCCTTACGATCAGATTCCGTTATCGGCGCCGCATGATTGTTTTTCAGGATATACCGGCTATAGGCAAGTATCTTTTCCGGTGAACCCTTGACGAAAGCCGTCGAGTGTCCCTCTTCCGAATGCAGCGTTGCCATATAGTGCAGGGTGACCATATATTGCTTTTCGCTGGCAAAAGGAAGCTCGGCTATTCGTGGATACTTGTCCCGCAGATCACCCTGCTGCAATCCGGCTTTCGCAGCGGCTACCACCAGCGCCCCTTCGGTAGGGTCGCCAAATATACCATGTTTCCCATTACCCTCTGTCAACGAGGCATCGTTACACAGCGCTCCTGCGCGCAGGAGCAGAGTTACCTGGTTGTCCTTGTCCAGCTTGATTGACTGCCCATTTTGTCTGAATTCGCCTTCCGGCTCGTAGCCTTCACCGGTAATCTCGATGAATTGACCGTCCGAGAAAAGCCTCCGGACGGTCATCTGGTTCAAGGTCAACGTACCGGTCTTGTCGGTACAGATAACCGTGGCTGAACCGAGGGTCTCAACGGCTACCAGCTTGCGGATAATGGCATTACGGCGCGCCATAGTCCGCATACCGATAGCAAGCACGACGGTCACCACGGCCGGAAGACCTTCAGGGATGGAAGCGACGGCTGCCGCTATTGCCAGCATGAACAGATCGAAGAGTCCAAGTCCCCGGATCAAACCAACCGCCACCAGAAGGGCGCTTACCCCAAGGAAAACAAAGACCAGATATTGACTCAGTTTCTTGATATTGCGTTGTAACGGCGTGTCTTCCTGTGTGGCCTCTTCGAGTCCGGTCGCTATCTTCCCAATCTCGGTTCCCATACCGGTCAGCACGGCAACACCGGTAGCCCTGCCGCTGGTGATGGTAGTACTCATGAAGAGCATATTTACTCTTTCGCTAACAATGGCGTCTTCCGGTACGGGAGCGATTTGCTTTTCCACGGGGGCCGATTCTCCGGTCAGCGCAGACTCGTTGACTTTTAAGTTAACGCTTTCCAGAAGTCTGACATCCGCCGAAACCTTATCCCCGGTTTCGAAAAGCAAGATATCGCCGGGCACTATCTCGCGGGCAGGTATGGTATCGATATGCCCATTACGTCTTACTTTAGCTCTCGGCGCCGCCATCTCCAGTAGCGCTTCCATCGCTTTCTCCGCCTGGCTTTCCTGAAACGTCCCGATTGCCGCGTTCAGAATAATCACGCCAAAGATAACGACGGCATCGATGAAATGCTCTTCCCCGGTGAATAGCTGTGATACCAGGGAAATAATGCCGGCCGCCAGTAGAACGTATATCAACGGACTGAGAAATTGCCGCAGAAAGACCTTGATGAGAGATGGCTTCTTTTTGCCTCTTAACTCATTCGCCCCGTACTTGACCAGGCGTTCTCCGGCCTCGGTTGCTGTCAGACCGGACAGGCTGGAGCCTATTTTTGATAATGCTTCTTCCGGCGTCAGGCCATGCCATGAAATCGCTGTTATTTCCATATAGACAACTTTATCCTATTTGTTTCCTGGCTTCAATGTATTCGACCGTTACGGCAGACTTCTGATGTATCTAATTTGAGTACCAAACCTTGAGGACAACGCAAGCTTAAATGTATAATCCTTAATGACGTGGTAAAAAGATAGAAGTCTGAGATTTCTTTAATTTGACCGGGAAGGTATATACTGACAGGACAAACGGGGGGGAAACCTATTTGAACAGGATTCTTCAATGGTTGGTAACTTTCGTTGTGACGCTGGTCGCGAGCATCTTCGGTTCACTCCCGGTGTTCGCCCTGGGACTGATTGTCCATGAAGCCGTCAGCAACAGCCTGACCATAATGGTAGTGGGGCTTCTGGCAGCAATCAGTTCAAGCTGGCTGTCCAATCTCTTCAGAATCGGCGGCATGAGGAGTCGCCTGCTGCATATTGTGGCAACTTCCGAGATAGTAGCTTCTATCCTGGCCCTCGCTTACTTCCTGGTAACCATCAGTCCCGCCATTGCGTCAGTACGCAGACTATTTCCGGCCAACATTTTCTTACTTGGAGCATGGGGTGTACTCTTGACAACGAGCGCATGTTTCGCAGCCTGGCGCTTTCGTAGCCCAACACGTAACCTGAAGCGGGATGCTATCATGTCTCTCGTTCTACCTGGGCTGGCGATAGTAGCTATCGTGGCGACTATGGCTATCGCGTCTCTTTTCGGTTTAACCGGAGCCTAACCAGCGATTCCTCTCATGCGCTCGCTTCACCGCCTCAATGTCAAGCTTCTTTGCTATCGGTATTATTCGGTTTTGGTTGGCGGTGTCATTGCGAGACCATTCCGCCGCAGGCGGAAGGCGAAGCAATCTCGGCGGGGGCGGAATTATCCCTTACCCCCAGATTGCCACGTCGTCCACCGGAGGCGGACTCCTCGCAATGACAAATAAAACCAACCAAATGCAAACAGAACCTTGCTATCATATTGCTTGACAAGACTGGTTTATTCTATCTATATTAGCACCATACAGCGGCTGGATAGACCCGGGATGACACTCCCGGCGGAAGAAAAAGAGCCTGGTAAAACTTGCCGCTACCGCAAAAAGGAGACCCTGCATGTTTGAGAGAGTTCTTGTTTGCCTGGACGGGACGCGGTTTGGCGGGCAGGCGCTTGACTACGCCATCGAGATAGCAAAACGCTTCAGTGCGGAGGTGGTTCTGATACGGGTGATAACCGCGGCAACCCCTGAACACCCGATATCACTGAGCGCGGAGGTCAGCGAGATTGCCAAAGACACAGCGCACTTAAAAGATAAAAGGAATGTCGAGACCGCCAGGCGATACCTGAAGACGAAGCTCGAGCAGGTAACCGCTCGGGGCGTCAAGAGTTCCATCCACGTTGTGGCGGGAGTTCCGGGCAAGGCTATCGTACAGTTTTGCCACCAGGAAAACGTGGGGCTGGTGGTGATGATGACCCATGGCAAGAGTGGCATCAAGAGAGCTATCCTGGGCAGCACCACTGACGAGGTTATCCGTGAATCCGGCTTACCGGTACTGGCAATCTCCCCACGGCCAGACTAGGGGATGGTGTATTGCAGTCTTTCCGCTGTTGAATCAGGCAGCGCTGCGGCGCGCTATTGACAGCCAACTATTTATAGCGCATACTATCCTAGAACGAAGATGGTAAAAATTAGACTACGCAGAACAGGAGCCCGGAACAGACCAAGCTATCGGCTGGTGGTAGCCGATTCCCGAGCCCCCCGTGACGGGGCGTTCATCAGCATCATCGGCCATTACAATCCATTAACTGACCCGGAGACAGTCGTTATCAACGAAGAACAAGCTCTATACTGGCTCGGACAGGGTGCCCAACCAACGGCTACTGCTGCCAGATTACTGACCAAAACCAACATCCTGGAGAAGTTCAAAACCATCAAGGAGAAAACATGAAAGAGCTAGTTGAATACATCGCCAAATCGATTGTCAATTCACCCGATGATGTTGTGGTTACTGAAGAAACTACTGAACAGGGTATAACACTCAAGCTGCAGGTTGCTGACGATGATAAAGGTAGAGTTATCGGTAAACAAGGCCGTATCGCTGAAGCTATGCGCACACTGGTACGGGTAAAAGCAGCCAAAACAGGCACCAGAGCCATCCTCGAGATTGTGTAAGCTGATCTCTGAGGATACTTAAGTTATCAAGTCAAACCGCTTCGGGCTTCCCCAAGACATGAACTGAGGAAGCCCTTTGTCAATAAAAGGGAAGGTTGGGTAGCAAAGGCAGTCCTCTCAAAGCCTCAGTGATGAGGCTTCCTTGTCTTTATCCAGAAACGCATCGCTATGAACGGGGACAACCCCATCGCAAAGAATATCTCCAACCAGGATCCGGAGCCAGCCCGGGATTCAACTGAGACCGCAGGGAACTGGGTTATCTGCCCCGTGTGCCATCAGCCTAACCCCGCCGGGACATGGCTCTGCGAACATTGCTGGGGAGCCGTACTCCGTGATACCCCGGCATTCTCCTTCCAGAAAGCCCGGGAAGTGTCTAAAGGAAGGTTAGCCCGTCTCAAGCGCAAAAAATTAATCAAGCTAATCGCTCTCATTCTTACCCCTCCCATCATCCTGGCTGTTGGCGTTTTCCTCGGTTTCTACTCGTTAACTGACAAGATCTCAAAGCCCCCTCAAAGCGTCAATTCCAGCTCGGTGACCGGTCAATGGGCTATGTTCCAGCATGACCTGGGGCGCTCCGGTAACGCCAACTCAAATGGTATTCTACCCCGGGGCGAGATAAAATGGGTCTTTCCCACCGGTGGCGCCGTACACTCCTCACCGGCAGTAGCCAACGGCACCGTCTATATCGGTTCCAGAGACAACAAGCTCTACGCTCTGGACGCAAATACCGGCGCTAAACGCTGGGAGTTCACCACGGACAGCTGGGTCGATTCCTCGCCGGTAGTCGCTGACGGTGTCGTCTATTTCGGTTCAAACGACAGCAAACTATATGCACTCGATGCTGGTACCGGTAAAAAACTCTGGGACTTCAAGACACAATACGCGATAACATCAGCCGCGGCGGTAGCCAACGGGGTCGTTTATTTTGGCGGGGATGATTATTATCTCTATGCCCTGGATAGCAAAGACGGAACCAAAATATGGGACTACAGGACCAGAGGCATCGTGAAATCATCTCCGGTAGTAGCCAACGGCATCCTCTACGCCGGGACAGGAAGTGACTTCAGCTATGCTCTGGACACCAGGGACGGCCGGTTCCGGCTGCGCTTTCTGTCACATTATCCGGTCTATTCTTCTCCGGTGGTAAACGGGAGTACCGTATACTTTATCCATTCCGATGGCTCGCTATTTGCCGTTGACGGGTACGCCCGGAGCTGGCCACACGAACACGCCCTTAAACCCCACTGGACGCAGCTTTGGCTGATGGGTATTCCCGGAATACCCCAACCACCACCCCAGTCCGGTTTTCTCTGGGGTATCAAGATTGGCGGCACCGGCAGTTCATCTCCGGCGATAGCCAACGGTACCCTGTACGCAGGCTCGGACAACCGGCTGGTAGCTGTAGACCTGGAGAAGCACCAGCGAATCTGGGAGTTCGAAGCCGATAGTACCATAAGGTCATCACCGGCTGTGACCGATACCGCTGTTTTTGTGGGCAGTGAAGGCGGGATATTCTACGCTATCGATGCCGCCAGCGGGGAAAAGCTCTGGGACATTCCATTTGCCAACCAGATAGTCTCATCACCGGCTGTGGTCAACGGAACAATCTACATTGCCTCTTATGATGGTAATGTCTATGCCATCGAGTAGTCCTGTTTAGTTACTGAATAAAGCATGAAAACATCCCAACCGGAATATATCACCATCGGCAAAATACTGGGTCCCTGGAGCGCCGGGGGGAAAGTGAGAGTGGAAGTAACCACTGATTTCCCCCAGCGTTTCGCTCCCTCTTCCCGTGTTTACATCAACGGGCAACCGGTTACCATTGACGGCATCCAGTGGCACAAAGGGAAAGCCCTCGTCAAACTGCACGCAATCGACAGCCTTAAAGAAGCCGAGAAGCTGACGGGGCAGTTACTCGAAATAGACCGTAACCAGCTTGACCCTCTACCTGAAGGAGAATACTACCATTTTCAGGTTATCGGGCTGGAGGTGCGGACAACTGGTGGAGAGCTTCTGGGAAAGATAATTGACATTCTATCAACGCCGGGCAATGATAATTATGTAGTCAGCGCAAATAACGAGGAAATTCTCATCCCGGCGATTGAGGACGTGGTACAGTCCATCAACATTGAGGGAAATTACCTCGTTATTGAGCCTATCGAAGGTTTACTGAACTTAAACAAGAAAGCGGCCGGATAAAAATTCCGGCCGCCGAATAGCTCACCTTTTTCTCTCCGGCAGTCTTACATCGTCGTCTGCCTTCTTCTCCTCTTTTCAGCTACCCTGAGTCTAGTTAGTGAGCGCCGCAGCGCCGCCTCGGCTTGAGCCAGGTCTACCTCAGGGGTGCGGTGAGCCAGGCGTTCCTGGGCACGACGCTTGGCTTCCTCGGCGCGGGCCAGGTCTATCTCCTCAGCCCTTTCAGCGGCGTCAGCCAGCACTATAATACGGTCCGGGCGTACCTCAAGAAAGCCACCGGAGATAGCCAGGGAAAACTCCGTGCCGCTCTTCTTCACGCGTAACTCACCCGGCTGCAAAATAGTCATCAGTGGCGTATGATGCGGCAGGATTCCCAGTTGACCTTCAATACCGGGAGCGATGACCATTTCAACATCATCTGAATAGATTGACCGCTCGGCGGTAACAATATCGAGCCTGATGCTAGACACTGCTCTGTGCCTCCAGTTTCCTGGCTGCTTCCACTGCCTCGTCTATGGTTCCCACCATAAAAAAGGCCTGTTCCGGCAGCGTATCATGCTTCCCTTCCAGTATCTCCTTAAAACCGCGTACCGTCTCCGCAATTGAAACATACCTCCCCGGCCGGCCGGTAAAGACTTCACTTACAAACATGGGCTGGGATAAAAATCTCTGTATCCGGCGCGCGCGGGCTACCGTGACCTTGTCCTCATCACTCAGTTCTTCAATACCGAGGATTGCGATGACATCCTGAAGGTCTTTATAGCGCTGTAGCACCTGCTGTACCCCCCGGGCGACGTTATGGTGCTCTTCACCCACAATATTGGGGTCAAGTATTCTTGAGGTTGAAGTCAGCGGGTCAACCGCCGGGTATAAGCCCTGCTCAGCGATAGACCGCTCCAGGGCAATCACAGCATCAAGATGGCCAAAGGTGGTCGCCACACCCGGGTCAGTATAATCATCAGCCGGTACGTAAACTGCCTGGAAAGAGGTTATTGAACCCTTCTTGGTAGAGGTAATCCTTTCCTCCAGCTCACCAACCTCGGTGGCCAGTGTCGGCTGATAGCCTACGGCTGAGGGCATGCGTCCCAGCAGGGCGGATACTTCCATGCCTGCCAGGGTATAGCGGTAAATGTTATCAATAAACAGCAAAACGTCCTGCCCCTCGACATCACGGAAGTATTCCGCCATGGTCAGTCCAGTCAGCCCGACGTTAAAGCGCACCGCCGGTGGCTCATTCATCTGGCCGAAAACCAGCACGGTCTTATCAATAACCCCGGATGACTTCATTTCCTGCCACAGGTCATTACCCTCACGAGAGCGCTCCCCGATACCGGTAAAGACTGAGAAACCCCCGTGCTCCGTGGCGATATTACGTATAAGCTCCTGAATAATAACCGTCTTGCCCACTCCGGCGCCACCATAAGCGCCTACCTTGCCTCCCTTGGTAAAGGGACAGATCAGGTCAATAACCTTGAGTCCGGTCTCCAGCATCTCGGTAGAAGTCTCCTGTTCCTCCAAGGTCGGCGGAGCACGATGGATTTGCCACTTTTCTTCAGCTTTAACCTCACCGAGATTGTCCAGAGGTTCACCCATAACATTAAACAAACGCCCCAGGGTGGACTTACCCACCGGGACACTCAGTGGCGCCCCGGTATCTACCGCCTCAACGCCTCGCTGCAGTCCCTCGGTAGGCGATAGTGACAGACACCGCACCCAGTTATTGCCGATATGCTCTTGGACTTCAAGCACAAACCTTTCGCCATCACTGTTAACCTCGATAGCATTAAAAAGTGACGGCAACGCGTCCGGAGGGAACTCAACGTCCACTACCGTACCGATTACCTGTACTACTTCACCCTTTGCCATTTCTCACCTCACAACCTTTTCTTACTTCAGGGTACTTATCATCTTCAGATACCGCCAGTGCCTGCCATTGAAAAAGTCATTCGCTAACCAAGCAAGGCGGCCACTCCGCCGGTAATATCGAGGAGTTCTTTAGTGATCATCTCCTGGCGGGCTTTATTATACATTAGGGTCAAATCATCAACCAGATCTCCGGCGCTTTCCGTAGCGTTCCGCATCGCCACCATTCTGGCAGACTGCTCGCTGGCGATAGCTTCCAGGATAGCATGATAGATCTCCATCTCCACAAACCGCGGCAGCAGTCCGGCCAGCACCACATCCGAACCTGATTCATAGATATAATCTACATTCTGCACGCCGGGTATTTCCGCAGGTTCTACCGGCAGCAATGGCTCCACCACCGGTTTCTGTACCATCACCGAGACAAACTTGGTGTAAGACAAATAGACGGCGTCAATAACGCCGTTAGTGTAGTCATCAATGATAACACGTGAAATCGGGACGGTATCGAGCAGTCCCGGCTGGTCACCCAGCCAGGTGAATTCAGCGCGAATATCACGTCCGTGCCGCCGCATAAAGTCCAGTCCCTTACGACCAACATTGATAACCGTACTCGGGACATTTCTCTCCAGTATAAAAGCAGCCGTAAGGCGGTTGATATTGGCGATAAGCCCGCCGCACAGACCGCGGTCAGGGGTAATATGCACTATGGCGATTTTATTCACCGGCCGGCGCTGCATCAAGGGGTGCAACTCCCTGCCCTCAGCCGGTAGAGCGGCCAGGTCAGCAATCACCTGGCGAATCTTCTCCGCATAGGGGCGACCGGCCAAACTACGCTCCTGTGTTCGCCTCATCTTGGAGGTGGCAATCATCTCCATAGCCCGGGTAATCTTGGCAATGCTCTGAATGCCCCGTATCCGGCGTCGAACTAAACGGATATTAGCCAATCTTCGTCCTCACGCTGATAATTTTGCTCCCTGCTTGAACTCTACAATAGCCGCCTTCAAGGCCTCCGCCGTCTCTGCGATAATATCCTTTGTCTTGACAATACTATCGATTATCTCATGGTGGCTGATATCCATGAACCGGCTAAAGTTGACCTCAAAAGCGCTGATCTGGTCAACGTCAACATCATCCAGATAACCGTTGATGGCCGCATATAGAATCATAACCTGCTGCGCCCCCGGTATCGGACTGTACTGACCCTGTTTCAGTACCTCGGTAACGCGCCGTCCACGCTCAAGCTGGTCTCTGGTTGCCTGGTCCAGCTCGGAAGTACCAAACTGAGCGAAGGCAGCCAGTTCCCGGTACTGGGCCAGCTCCAGCCTGAGCCTGCCCGCTACCTGCTTCATCGCCTTGGTCTGGGCAGCGCTTCCTACCCGGGAGACCGATAAACCAACATTCAACGCCGGCCTTTGTCCGGCATTAAAGAGGTCTGATTCCAGGTAAATCTGCCCGTCAGTGATGGAGATAACATTAGTCGGGATATAGGCGGATACATCACCCGCCTGTGTCTCGATAATAGGTAAAGCGGTAAGAGAACCCCCGCCCCGTTCATCATTCAGTTTGGCAGCTCTTTCCAGCAAACGGCTATGCAGGTAGAAGACATCCCCGGGATATGCCTCCCGCCCCGGAGGACGGCGCAAAAGTAATGAAAGCTGACGGTAAGCCCAGGCGTGCTTGGAGAGGTCATCATAGACCACCAGGGCGTCCCTGCCCTGCTCCATAAACTCCTCTCCGATGGCACAACCGGAATAAGGAGCCAGATATTGCATGGCAACAGCATCAGAGGCGGTGGCGGCCACCACCACCGTATGCTTCATCGCCCCATACTTTTCCAGCGTCGCCACCACCCGTGCCACGTTGGATGTTTTCTGCCCGATGGCAACATATATACAGATTAAATCGCCATCCTTCTGATTAATAATCGTATCCAGCGTAATTGCTGTCTTTCCCGTGGAACGGTCACCAATAATAAGCTCCCGCTGTCCCCGGCCTATGGGGATCAGGCTGTCTATTACCTTGATGCCGGTATGCACCGGGGTATTTACTGAAGCACGTACGGCAACATTAGGCGCCACCCGCTCTACCGCGCGCGTCTTATCGCTCTTAATAGGCCCTTTACCGTCCAGAGGACGCCCCAGAGGGTCAACCACCCGCCCGACCATACCATCACCTACCGGGACTTCCACAATCCGGCCGGTACGCCGCACCTCGTCTCCCTCTTTGATTTTAGTAAAATCGCCAAGGATAATGGCGGCCACGCTATCTTCTTCCAGGTTCATGGCAATCCCCATAATCTCGTTGGGAAACTGGAGCAGCTCATTATACTTGGCCGCGGATAAACCATGAATATGAGCAATGCCATCACCAATCTCAACCACCGTGCCCACGTCAATCATAGTGGTGTTGATGCCAAACTGCTCAATCTGCTGCTTAATGACCGCAACAATGTCTTGCCCTCTTGTTGTCATCTCGCTATCTCCCCTCTTACCTTTTTACAAACCGGCTACCCGGCACTATTTGGACACCCTGCTTAACTCTTTCTTCAAAGCCTCCAGGCGGCCACGCGTACTGCCATCAATAAGTTTGCCGCTAACCCTGGCTACAAATCCCCCTATCAGACCGGGGTCCGTTACCAGGCGGACGACTACCTTCCGGTCAACGATATCCCCCAGACGTTCCGCCAGTCTTTGCTTATCTTCATCATCCAGAGGGACGGCAGTAATAACCTCAGCCTCTGCAATACCACGGTAGTCATTCAATAACTGCCGGTAATGTTCGGCGATATGACTTATTATACCCAAACTGTCCTTGGACAACAGCAGGTGAATCAGATTCCTGGCCAGGGGATTTATATCACCGAGTTGTCCGGCAAGCAACCTGGTTTTATCTTCAAAATGGAGCCTGGGATTCTCAAAGAGCGCCAGCAGTTCGGCATTTTTGCCAAGAATGGCAAGAGCAGTCAGATCAGATTGCCACCTGTCGAGATCTCCCCGCTCCAGAGCCAACTGAAATACTGCCCGCGCATAGCGCATCGCATTGTTGCCTTTCAACTCTATCTCCTTCCCCGGGACTACCTTACTTTTCCCGCGGCGCCAGACCTACCTCCATACCAGGGGATTCTTCTGTAAACCGATAACCCGCACCGGCTACAATTTCCGATACGAAGTAAGCTAACCTCTCTTCAGAGAAGAGCTGTCTTCCAGGGACTTCTCGATAAGTTCACGGTGTGCTTCCTTATCCAGCGAACGACTGATGACTTTTTCCGCCGCCAGTATCGTCAGGTCAGCAAACTCCTTGCGCAGTTCCCCGATAGCCTCATCCCTCTCCCTCTGAATATCCGCCTGCGCCCTGGTGATAAGGGCCTCGGCTTCTGTTCTGGCTTCCTGCTGCGCCCGTTGCCTAGCCTCCTCCCCGGTACGCACCGCCCGGGCAATTACTTCCTGCCCCTCTTTGCTGGCGGCCTCTATCTGTTTTTTCACCTCTTCCTCGGCGTGAGCGGCCTGCTCCTTGATGCGCTCGGTCTGTTCCATACTCTCTTTCACTTTACCGGCACGCTCATCAAGTATTCTCATTATCGGCTTATAAGCTACCAGACGGAGCAGCACAAAGAGGATGCCAAAATTGACAATCTGTGCCAGCAATGATGGCAGACTTATACCCAGGGCAGCCAATCCTTCCATAATCTAAACACCTCTCAACCGGGTTTATGCCGTGAATATCAACGCCGTTATCAGTCCGACAAAGGACATTACTCCCAGAATAACGCCCAGAAATAAAACCACTATCGAAATAGGCAGACCATCCTGTCCCATAACTACCCCCTTATTAACATTAATTACTTACGCGATCATGGCCATGATAATAGCGATAATCAGGACATAGATCCCGATAGCTTCAGCGAAAGCAGTGACCAGGATCATGTTTGTCATTATGGGACCGCTCGCTTCGGGGTTACGGGCAATACCCGTCAAGGCAGAAAAACCGATAAGGCCGATAGCCAGCGCCGGCCCCAGCATTCCCAGTCCCGCTGCCATTCCCACCGCCAACATTTTAATCACTTCAGGTTCCATTATCTACCTCCTTCTATATTTTTCAGATTATATTAAATCAGAGCAAGATTATTTTTCATGACCTTCATGGCTATGAGGAGTAACCGCCACAGTAAGGAAAATCAGAGTCAGGCCACCGAAGATAAGCGCCTGGACAAATCCGACCAGCAACTCAAGCCCGTAAAAAGGCAGCGCGAATAAATAGGGAACCAGGAATACCGCCATTAGAAGGAGTATTTCTCCGGCTGTCATATTGCCGAACAGACGGAGAGTAAAGCTAACAACGCGCACCATTTCACTCAAAAATTCTATCAGACCGATAAAGATCTGAATGATACCGTTGAATATTCCGCTCAGACCGGTAAGCGGCCTGCCCCTGGCCAGCTGTCCCAAACCGGATAAAAACTGGCCGAAATTAAAGAACTTCTTCATATACCCGGCTCCCAGCATTCTGATCCCGAAATACTCAACAAAAACAAAAGACATCAGAGCGACGGCTAAAGGCGTATTAATATCAGTATTGGCCGCCCGCAGCAAATGTGCCTCACCATGCCCGGTATGAACGACTATTGAGCCAAACCCCGGCAGCAGAGCCAGCCAGGCGTTAAAGCCGACAAAGAGAAAAATGGTCGCCACTACCGGAAAGAAACGGACGCCGTTTCTTTCCCCGGCGACGCTCTGGCAGAAACTAAGCAGTGACCCGAGAATAAACTCCAGCAGGCCCTGCCACCTTCGCGGTATGATCCTCACCCGGCGGCTAACCGCGTAAGAAAAACCGACCAGCACTAGAACCGTAACCCAGGTCGCAATAACACTGTTGGTTACCGGAAATTCCAGCACATGGAAGATAACCTCGGCCGGTAGTTCGGGGTGCGGTTGGGATACACTGAGCCAGTCCGGCAGCCCCAGGTCGCCGAAAACGCTCGCCCCCAGAGGACCACTGGCGAAGCCAAGCAAAAAGAGCGCCAGCAGCGCCAGAATGACCCCGATAGCCAGAGGGAAAGAGCAGCCGAGCAAACTCTTCTTCGGCACTACTTTTTCCTCTCGCTTCTCTTCTTATTGATATTGGGCAGAATCATCCGATAAACACCATAAAAAGCAACGATAATACCCAGCACCAAGCCGGCTATTACCAGAAAAGGCCGGCTATTAAATTTATCATCAAGCCATAAACCACCGAGCACGCCCAGTATTATACTCACCCCGACATACCATCCCACCCCTATCAGCCTTAAGGCCGCAACCAACCTGCTCATGACACCGGCAGCATATCAAACCCGCCTGTCCGCTTCAAGTTTCCACCCGGATGCTCAGCTCGTTCTACGGCACAGAGCTATCAAGTTTTTTTATTATCCGGTATTAATCTTAGTCATTAAAAAACCCTAAGAGCTTATCCAGTCATAGGGTCCTTTACTGAGTCACACCTTACTTAATGCCGATACCGCCACAGTCCTAAGACTTGTGCTTATCAAAATCATCCCAGTTAAGAGTATCTATGAAATCCTGGAAGGCGGACAGTCTTTTCATCTCATCTTCACTGACCCTTCTACCACCACCGCCACCCGCATCTTCCTTGTCTCCGGAAATAGGTTTGCCCGTTTCCTTATCCAGCAGGATACCGGCTTTATCCATAACTGATTCATCGACGTATACCGGCGCCGATACCCTGACCGCCAGTGCCAGAGCATCACTGGGGCGGGAGTCTATCTCCATCTGCTCCCCATCTACATTAAGCGTAATCTTGGCGTAAAAAGTGTCATTCTTCAAATCATTAACAACAATAGAACTGACTTTAGCGCCGAAGGCATCAATAACTGAGCGTAACAAATCATGAGTCAAGGGTCTGGGGACACTGACTCCCTGTAGCTCTACCGCGATGGCATCTGCCTCCGCCGGACCAATCCAGATGGGCAGGTAACGGTCTGCCAGCTTCTCCTTCAGAATCACCACCCTCTGATAATTCATCAAGCTCACTCGTATGCTATCAATACTCATTTCTATCATAACCACACCTCCTCTGCTCGGCAGCCAAACTAATTCTAACGCACCAGGTTACCACTGTCAACTAGGATT
>JAUYMF010000031.1 GCA_030698765.1 Dehalococcoidales bacterium | reverse complement strand
GCGCCTGAGCTTGTGCCTCCACTACCCGAACTGGCGCGGGCACCTGAGCCGGTGCCTCCAGCACCCCCACCGATGGTGTTAACTGAGGATGCTAAGGAAAAACGGGGTGAAGTTTACAAGCGGGCCAAACTGAAGGGGACCATTGAAAGTCAAGCCGCTGACCATCCCGCCCGCCTTCGCGCTCTGCTGGAGAAGGTCCCGGAATCAGCCAGGCCCGCTTTGTTGCGCGCTATCGCGGTCTCCGAATCCGGCTATGAGAGAGCCCTTGAGTCTTTAGAAGACTAGTGTCCTCTCAGCCTGAGTCAGGCGATAACCTCATCCCCTTTATCCCTTTCCCACCGGGAAGAGGGACAGGGGGGGATGGGTTTCCACTTTGTAAGCTGTTTATATTGATACGGAGATTCACTTATGGATATCGTCCCGGCTACTTTCAACTCAACGTTAACAGTATCTTTATTCACCTGACGAGATACCAGGGGACAACCTGAGGAATTTTTGAAAGCTGCTCCTAACCAATCAACGCCTTCTTCGTTATATATTGTGACAGAAGAAAATCCGGCGGTAACAGGAGGTAAATATAATGAAGAAGTTCGGATTATTGGCAATTGGCCTGGTAACGGTATTGATAATAGGCGGTCTGGCTGCCTGTGCCCCGGGCAGTAGTAATGTGGGAGGCGTGGCGGCTTTAAATATCACCAGCCAGCAGGAAGGTATCTGGGTCAGCGGAGAGGGCAAAGTGACCGTTATACCTGATGTCGCCATTCTGAGTCTGGGTATTGATGCTCAGGCGTCCAGTGTGGCTGAGGCCCAGGATATGGCATCCGGGGCTATGAATGATGTAATGGCGGTCCTGACCGGTAACGGTGTTGCTGAGAGAGATATCCAGACCCAGCAGTTCAGTATTCACCGGGTGACCAGATGGGATAATGTAAAGCAGGAAGAGACCGTGGTTGGCTACCGCGTAACCAATATCGTGACGGCCAAGATAAGGGATACTGGTAGTACCGGCGCTATTATTGACGCTGTGGCGCAGGCCGGTGGAGACCTTACCCGTATCGATAATATCGCTTTCTCGGTTGATGACCCTTCAGCCTACTATGATGAGGCCAGGGAGAAGGCGATGGCTGAGGCTAAGGCGAAAGCCGAGCAGTTGGCTGGCCTGGCTGGTGTCACGCTGGGCAAGGCGACTTTCATCTCAGAGAACATTCAGTCCCCGCCCATTTACTTCCGTGGCGATGTCATGCTGGAGGCGGCTCCGGCAGCGCCAACGCCCATCAGTCCCGGCGAGACCGAGGTTCGCCTCAGTGTTCAGGTAGCTTATGCCATCATAAGGTAATGGTAACCCGGTGGCCCCCCCTACCGGTACCAGTTAGGGGGACTCCATTTGGAGTCCCCCTCTTTTTTGTGACCCTATCCCCTTTGTCTCCGTTTTAGAAATCCATCCCCCCTGTATCCCCCTTCCTTTGTCAAAGGAAGGGGGGAGGAGGTTAGGGAAGAGGGGCGCAAGCCCCTCTTAAACTTCCCGTATTTGCACTTTCACCCGACAGTGTCCATCCATCCTCCCCCTTTCGTAAAGGGGGACTGAGGGGGATTTCCAACTCTTCGCCCCTCTTAGATGTCCCCTGCTATTGTTGAGAGTGTCCATCTTTCGTAAAGGGCCTGCCCGCCGTTTCTCCTAAACTATGGCAGGCGGGGGACTGAGGGGGATTTCGAAAAATTTGGACTGCTATCTTCTTGCTACTTACGGTAACAAGAGTTACACTCTGGTCTCGCTTTTGAAGTCGATGCGCGTTTTCCACAAGTATGGCAGTGTTTCTCTGGATAGTTGAGGTCTTCGTATTGTGCCCACACCCTGAAGTGCTCATCACAGAGCGGCCGGTCCAGGTTGTAAGGGATTGGTGTTCCGCATCTAATACAGTAGCCTGCTTGCTTTGCTCTAATGTGGGGTTTACCGGGTGTTCTTGTCTCATCTCTTACTACTGTCTCGAACACGGCTTTTGTTTCTCTTACAATCCCGAAGACGTTTCTCATAATACTGTCTTTCTCTGCCCCACTAACGATGAACTCCGCCTCATTACGAGCTTCATTGAAAACATCAGGCTCGTCTTTCAAGCTAATCAATATGCCCATCTCTCTGTTATTCTGTTGAGAATAGTCATACAAGTTCAAAGAGGTAATTACCATAGTTTCTTCGTTGTAGAAACATTTGGCGTGTAAATGGTCATCAAAGCGAAGCTCCAACTTTTTTAATTGTTTCAGGTCACTTCTTACATCAGCTTTTAAGTCGTCTTTTCTGCAAACCACTATTATTTTGACGTTGTTTGCATCTATAAATTTTAGGCGTCTTAACAAAGTATCCGGAATTTGCAGGTAGGGGGAAATCAAAACCACTCTATTGCTAGCCTTGCTAATTATATCCTCTATCGCTGCATAAGCTCCAGATGTATTTAAGAATTTCGCCATTTTGCTCTCACTTTCACCACAAACTCCCCTGCGGGGGCTTTTCCTTATTATTATAGGGCAGTCCGAGGTGCTGGTAGGCGAGGGGGGTAGCGACCCGGCCGCGAGATGTCCTGTCCAGGAAGCCCAGTTGCAGCAGGTAGGGTTCGTAGACATCCATGATGGTGTCCGCCTCCTCGCTGATGGCGGCGGCGATGGTCTCCAGTCCCACCGGCCCTCCGTTGAACTTTTCAATTATGGTGAGCAGTACCTTGCGGTCGGTATCGTCCAGGCCGTTGGGGTCAATTTCCAGCCTGGACAGAGCTTCAATGGCTACCGCTTGGGTAGCTACTCCGTCGGCTTTCACCTGAGCGTAGTCTCTAACACGTTTGAGCAGCCGGTTGGCCACGCGGGGTGTTCCGCGGGCACGGCGGGCAATTTCTTCCAGACCTCCGGCTTCAGCTTTTATACCCAGAATAGCGGCAGAACGTTTCAGGATTGTTTCAATAGATGACTGGTCGTAAAAATCGAGGTGATAAATGGCGCCGAAGCGGTCACGGAGGGGTGAGCTGAGCATGGCAAAGCGGGTGGTGGCTCCAATCAGGGTGAATTTGGGCAGGTTTAACCGCAGGCTTTTAGCGCCGGCCCCCTTGCCGATAATAAGGTCCAGGGCAAAGTCCTCCATGGCCGGGTACAGTACCTCTTCCACCGTCCGGTTCAGGCGGTGGATTTCATCAATAAAGAGTATGTCCTGGCTGCGGAGATTGGTCAGTATAGCCGCCAGGTCTCCGCTGCGCTCTATTGCCGGGCCGGAAGTAATCCGTATATTGACCTGCATTTCCGCGGCGATGATGTAAGCCAGGGTTGTCTTGCCCAGGCCGGCCGGGCCGTAGAGCAGCAGGTGATCCAGTGGCTCGCCTCTGCCCTTCGCCGCCGCGATGGCTATTCCCAGGTTTCCCTTGACCTTGTTCTGCCCGATGAAGTCATCAAGACAGCGCGGGCGTAAGCTGGTATCAAGTGATACATCTTCGGTACTGGTCTTACCCGATACGATGCGATCTATTTCGAAATCACCGCCTTACTTCATATATAGATAGTCGTTGCAGTTGTTCCGGGTTTATTATAGCACACATCTATTCAAAGCCAGGGTAGACGCCAAAAGGAAAGGTCACCCGGATTACGGGTGACCTTTTACAACTTACAGCGGTAACGGGCTGTGTCAGGAGTTATTCTTCCAGATCGGTCACTTCATCCAGGAGGTTCTCGTCCATTTCATCCGGTTCCTCCTCTTCAATCAGTTGGCTCGTTTCGTCGATGATCTCCTCTCCTCCGATGCCCGGGATGGGTGTCAGGTCTAACTCCAGGGCCTCCGGGGGAACTTCAATGGCTGGCAGTATTATCTCCTCAGAGACTGGAGAGCGTGCCGGTATCAGGCGGCCGATAATTACGTTCTCCTTGAGTCCGGCCAGCCTGTCCACGGCACCCCTGACGGCGGCTTCAGTCAGTACCTTGGTGGTCTCCTGGAAAGAGGCTGCCGCCAGCCAGCTGTTGGTGCTCAGCGAGGCTCTGGTTGTGCCCAGCAGCACGGTGTGGGCAGTGGCCGGTTCACCTCCCTCCGCCAGTACCTCGGCGTTGTTATCTTCGTACTGGAACCGGTCGATTAGCTCTCCGGGTATCAGCTCGGTATCTCCCGAGGAATCGATGCGCACCTTGGCCAGCATCTGATGGATGATGATTTCGATATGTTTGTCATTGATATTCACTCCTTGGGAGCGGTAGACCCTTTGCACCTCATCTACCAGGTATTGCTGGACGGCCTCCCTGCCCAGGATGTGCAGCATCTCCTGAGGATTGATTGAGCCATCGGTGAGTTGCTGTCCGGCTTTTATCAGGTCTCCAGTCTGGACACGAATGTGGGTAGTCGCCGGGACGGAATATTCGCGCTCTTCCTTCTCCTCGTAGACGATTGTCAGTTTCTTGCCTTTGATGGTGACCTGTCCCGTGCTATTAGCCAGGATAGGTTGGGACTCACCGGTCAAAGCCGTTGTTTCCGCTTTGCCTTTAGTCTTGCTTTCCGGCCTGGGCCGGGCCAGTTCCATCCCGATATCCACCCACTGCCCGTCCTCCACCGCAACTTTATACCCGGCAGGTACTGTGTATTCATCACTGAATGTTTCCGAGCTGTTAATCTTAATCCTGTCTCCCTCATCGTCATGAATAACTTCGGCGACCCCGGTTATATCAGCGAGAATAGCTGAAGCCTTGGGTAGTCTGGCTTCAAAGAGCTCCTCTACTCTGGGTAGACCGCTGGTGATGTCAACCCCCACCACACCGCCGGTGTGGAAGGTGCGTAAGGTCAGCTGCGTACCCGGTTCACCGATGCTCTGGGCAGCGATGATGCCAACCGCCGTATTGAGATTAACCAGGCGACCCCGTGACAGGTCCCGTCCGTAGCAGCGCTGACAGATGCCGCGGCGGGCCTGGCAGCTAATAGGAGACCTGGCGTGGACCGAGGTGATACCGGCAGCGATAATCTCTTCTATCTTCTGTTCGTCGATTTCTTCGTTACGGTCGACAATGGTCTGGCCGCTTCGGGGGTCGAGCACCTTGCTGGCCGCCAGGCGGCCGATAATCCTCTCAGCAAAGGATGGCAACAGGCCTTTTTCCTGGGGCTCGAATATCCAGAGACCGTCCAGAGTCTCGCAGTCTTCCTCGAAGATGATGACATCATGGGAAGCATCGATAAGCCGCCGGGTAAGGTATCCGCTTTCTGATGTTCTGAGAGCGGTATCGGCCAGCCCTTTGCGGGCGCCGTGGGTTGAAATAAAGTATTCCAGCACGCTGAGGCCCTCACGAAAGCTGGATTTGATTGGAAAATCAATTATCCTGCCGGAGGGGTTGGTCATCAGTCCCCGGATACCGGCCATCTGCCGGATCTGGGAGATGTTTCCTTTAGCTCCGGATGTTGCCATCATGTAGATGCTACCGTAACGGTCAAGGTTCTCGGAGATAGCGGTAGTAATCT
>JAUYMF010000030.1 GCA_030698765.1 Dehalococcoidales bacterium | reverse complement strand
AGGCGAAGCAATCTCATCCGGCGGGATTGCCACGTCGCTTCGCTCCTCGCAATGACAACCCGAGTTCCTGAGTGAAAGATTGTGCGTTACAGTCTACTAGTACCTGGTGGCGTAAATGTCTATGCAATAGCAGTACCTTCTCTCTTGACGGGAGAAGGTCAGAGCCTGCCCTGAGCGAAGCCGAAGGGATGAGGGTGAATTTTAGGTTACTTTAGGTTACCCCCTCACCTTAATCCTCTCCCGCAAGGGGCGAGGAAATACGTATAGTCAATTACGCAAGCAAGCACTAGTGTAATGTTCGGAGACTACTTTACAACCATTGCACCCATATTGTCATTCCCGCGAAGGCGGGAATCCAGTATCACCACCCCACCCGGATTCCGTATCAAGCCTGTCCTGGCGACAGGCCAGGGTACGGAATGACAGGGTATTATTCGGTTTTGGTTAGCGGTGTCATTGCGAGACCGTTCCGACAGAGTCGGAAGGCTTCAGCCCAAGTTCAGCGTTCGACTGAGCTCACGCCGAAGTCCCGAGGGCGAAGCAATCTGTGTGTGGGGAAGGGTATACCTCACCTCTCAGATTGCCACGTCGCGGAGTTTACACTGAGCGAAGTGAACGTGCTCCTCGCAATAACAAACAAAACCAACCAAATGCAAACATAACCAATGGCAGATATTGTTAAGGTGCTACTGGGACACCCCGCTAGTTACTCTTTCTTCCGTATATTCTAGCACCAAGGGAAGAATGTTTCCAGACTGAGGTGGCCGTAGCCTGACCGGTTTAATTGGTGGTCTCCACCCTGATTGCTTCCTCGCCAATCAACTCCTCCAGCCGCTGGTGGAGTTCAGGACAGTAGCCGGCGTTCGGCAATTTCAAGCTATTAACCTCGTCTCCGTTTTTGATATACAGGGTGACCTTATCGCTTCCCGGAAAATCTTTCAGGCTGCCCATCAATCTTTGCAGGCGGACGAAATCGTCATCCTGATTATCGGTCTGAACGAGACTGATTACCAGCCGCTGGCTCCGGGATGGAGCCTTACCGATAGAAACCGGCTCGATTGCCGCCGGAGCTATCTCTGGTTCCGGAGTAATGGCTTCCCGGGGCTGAGCGGGGGGCGGTTGGTAGGGTTCTGCTTTATCACAACTGAACTGCAGCCTGTCGTCTCTCAATCTTATCTTACCCTGCACCCGCAGGACACTCCCCTCCTGCCAGAACCCGGCAGTGCTCTCGTAGACCCTGGGCCAGACCATGACCTCAACGTTACCTGTAATATCCTCCAGCATAGCCTTGATAAAAAGTTTGCGCTCACGGGTAAATAGCTGGACTACCGATGCCACTTCGCCCAGCACCGTAACATCTTCCCCATCCATTTCAGCGGTAATCTGGCCGCATAGGGTTGTCTCTGAATCTTCCCCGCCGGGACTAAACGGCTGCCTGGAGAAAGATACCCCTAACAGTTCTTTCTCCCAGTCGGCTTTTTCCCGGTCAGTTGCCCCGGCGAATTTAAGTTCCAGGTCAGTCAGCGGGACCGGGACCGTCTCTCCCCACAGGTCAAACATGGTGGACTGTCCGGTCTCCCGTAAACGCTGTTCCCGTTGCCCCAGAGATAAAATACTGCCGATGTTGTGGAGCAGGGTACCCCGGTCACCCAGGGAATCCAGGGCTCCGGCCTTAATCAGGCTCTCCATTACCCTCTTGTTTACCCCGCGCAGGTCGCAGCGGCGGCAGAGATCTTCGACAGATTTGAACTCACTTCCACGGCTACGCTCAGCGACAACCATTTCCATAGCTCCAAGACCCACATTCTTAATGGCCGCCAGCCCGAAACGGATAGCCGGGTTATTATCAGCGCTCTTTTCGATAGCAAATGTGACCTGACTGAGGTTGATGTCCGGCGGGAAGACGGTAATACCCAGACGGCGGCACTCGGCCACGGCATTGGCCACCTTGTCCGGCTGGTCGGCATGGGTCATCAGTAAAGCGGTAATATACTCTGCCGGATAGTTTGCCTTGAGGTAAGCCGTCTGATAGGCAATAAGGGCATAGCTGACGCTGTGGGCCTTATTGAAGGCATAACCGGCAAACGGCTCGATAAGGGCAAAGACCTCAGCCGCGATCTCATCAGAAAAACCCCTCTTCTTAGCCCCTTCAATAAAGTTAAGCTTCTCTTTTTTCATTACCTCGGGGATCTTCTTGCCCATCGCCTTACGGAAAATATCAGCCTGCCCCAGGCTATATCCGGCGAAAGCCTGCACGATAAACAATACCTGGTCCTGGTAGACGATGACTCCATAGGTCTCCTCAAGGATACTCTCCAGGGCCGGATGGGGATAACGGATAGGCTCCAGACCGTGCTTGGCCCGGATAAAGGTGGGAATATGCTCCATAGGCCCGGGACGGTACAGCGCCACCATAGCGGCAATATCACTGAAGGCAGTCGGTTTTAGCTCCTTGATATAGCGGCGCATCCCGGCCCCTTCCAGTTGAAAGACCCCGGCTGTTTCTCCGGAAGACAGCAGCTCAAATGTCCTGGCATCATCCATCGGGATATTGTGCAGGTCAATAACAATGCCACGATTCTGTTGAATAATCTCCCTGGCTTTCTTCAGTATCGTCAGGTTAGCCAGGCCGAGGAAGTCCATCTTGAGCAGGCCAATACGGGCAATATCTTCCATGGTGAACTGGGTCATCACGCCAGTCTCGCTATTACCCCGGCTTGCCCCTTGCAGGGGAACATAGCGGGTAAGAGGCTCTTTAGCGATGACAACCCCGGCGGCATGAGTGCTGGCATGACGGGAAATACCCTCGACACTCCTGGCGGCGTCAATCAGTTTACGGATAGCAGCATCATCCCGGTAAATATTCCCTAGCTCACTGTTTTCATTCTGCGCCTGAGCCAGGGTCATTCCTGGCCCGAAGGGGATCAGCCGGGCGACACGGTCAACCTCGCCATAGGGCATCCCCAGAGCCCGCCCCACATCCCGCAAGGCCGCCCGGGCACCCAGAGTACCGAAGGTAATAATCTGGGCAACGTGGTCCTGACCGTATTTATGGGAAACATAGGCGATAACCTCATCACGACGGTCATCTTCAAAGTCCAGGTCTATATCCGGCAACTCCTTGCGCTCCACATTAAGAAAACGCTCAAAGACCAGCCGGTGCTCAATCGGGTCAATCTCGGTGATACCCAGGCAGTGGAGGACAATACTGGCGGCAGCGCTGCCTCTCACCCCGAAGAGGATATCATGCGCCCTGGCAAAGGAAATAATGTCCCAGACTACCAGGAAATAGGCGGCGAATTCAGTTTCCCTGATTACCTCCAGCTCATAATCAAGCCGCTGTTTTATCTCCGGGCTAAAATCGGGGTAATAGCGGGGCAGTTGCTGGTAACAGAGGTCAGCCAGAAACTGGTAAGCGCTTTTTCCGGCGGGCAACTCTATCTCCGGAAGGTGCAGGCGCCCGAACTCCAGCTTGAGGTCACACATCCCGGCAATATGCCCGGCATTTTCCAGAGCCTGGGGAATATCGCGGTAAAGCTCCGCCATCTCCTGAGGACTCTTCAGGTAGAAAAAATCGCCGGCCATCTTCACCCTCTTCTCATCATAGATGGAAGAGTTGGTGCCGATACAGAGCAGCAGGTCATGGGCCGGCGCATCCTTCTGGCCAACGTAGTGGACATCATTGGTTGCCACCAGCGGAATATTTAGCTCATTACTGATGGCGATCAGTGACTGGTTTACCCGTTCCAGCTCCGCTATCGGATGCCGCTGTATTTCCAGGTAGAAGTCCTCCAGTGTATGCTGGTACCAAAGGGCGGACTGTTTGGCCTCATCAATGCGTCCCGCCAGGATAAGGCGGGGTATCTCTCCGCCAAGACACGCCGAGAGACCGACCAGCCCCTGATAGTGCTGTCGCAGAAGCTCCTTGTCAATGCGCGGTTTGTAGTAAAAGCCGTCAAGGAATGCCCTGGTGGTCAGTTGCAGCAGGTTACGGTACCCGGTCTGGTTTTTCGCCAGTAAGATAAGATGGTTGCTATTTTTGTCGCCGGACTCTCGTGCCAGACGGCTATTCGGCGCCACGTAAACCTCACAGCCGATAATCGGCTTGATGCCGGCTTCCCTGGCCGCCAGGTAAAACTGAATGACGCCATACATCACGCCGTGGTCGGTTATCGCCAGACTATCCATCCCCATTTCTTTAGCCCGTGCTACCAGACCGGGGATGCGTCCCATACCGTCAAGCAGACTATACTCGGTGTGGACATGAAGGTGAGTGAACATTATACTCCCTGGACAGACGCTAAACTGATTATAACACAGGGCTACCCTCCGGGATATTTCTTTACGTCCGGCTAAAGGGATTGAGAGAAGTTTAGCAGAGACAAAATTTCTTTTTTTAAGCTCTCTCGGCACTGTTTTCATGAAGTTTGAGCCTGTTATCTGGAATCAGGCTGCAAAAGCTTGACAGAACTTTAGTATCAGTGCTAGACTGCCAGTAGATATCATTATGATTAGCTTTTCTACGCAATTACAGTCATCTTATCCCGTAAGGTTAATAAAGTTAGTCGTGCACGGGGAAAAACCGTCCATACAGTTTACAGCAGGTACTGATATTTAAGAAGTTCACTTCAAAAAAACAATTTGGCCAGGAGCCGCGGGCACCTGGTAGCTAAAAACAAATTGAGGAGGTAAGGATAGTGAAAGGAATGTTTGCCTGGTTGGTCGTGAGTTGCGTGATGGTTTTATCTCTGGTACTGGCATCCTGCGCTCCTTCAGAACCAACCACACCGACCGCACCAACAACCCCGAC
>JAUYMF010000029.1 GCA_030698765.1 Dehalococcoidales bacterium | reverse complement strand
CTTTCCTCCCGTCAGTAGTATGCCTCCACTTCTTCATTCTTGAACTTACTTATAGTAGCATCATCTCATTACGGTCTACAATAGCTTCGCTGGTGTAAAGAGTGAGAGAAGAAGTATTTCATGAGTCGTTTAAAAAGAGGATAAAGGTTGGAGTGGAAAGGGTGAAACTGCGCTGTTAATGTCCAAGTGAAGAGGCGTCAGGTAAGGATGCTTACTTTCCCGATCTCGATTTGACAGCACAGGCTATGTACCCGATAAGGGTCACCAGCAAGGCAGCCGGGGCTACGTAGAAAGCAGCGAAATAAAGGGAAAAGCCGAGCCATTCGGGAATATCGAATCGCAGCCATGAAGAGAGGGCGAACACGGTATTAGAGATGACAAAGACAATGACCGCGGCAATACCGGTTATTTTGAGACCCCTTTTCATCTTGACCTCTTAAGGCATTATAATACTTGTCTGTCCCCTGGATCAAACCCTGGTGAACAACTCGTATGAGGGGCAGAGCTTCCCCAGGACACACTCCGTACAACGCGGACGCTGGGCTTTGCATACCCTCCGGCCGTGCTCTATCAGCAGTACGTGGAACTGGTAGACGCTCTCCGGCGGGACGATCTCCTCCAGTATGCGGTGGGCTTGCTCAATTGATGCTTTGGGGTCAACCAGTCCCAGTCTCCTGGATACGCGGAAGACATGGGTGTCCACGGGCAAGGCCGGCCTGCCCAGGGCGAAGATTAGCACGCAGTTAGCCGTCTTGGTGCCCACGCCGGGTAGTTGCCTCAGCCACTCCCGTGCCCCGGCGATGGGAAGCTCATTCAGGAAATCGAGCTCAAGGCGTCCCCGTTTCCGCTTTATCTCTTCAAGCGTCCGCTTGATGCGCGCCGACTTAATGTCCGCCAGCCCGCCGCTCCTTATGGCCGCCGCGGTCTCCCTGACATCGGCCGTAAGCAATTCTTCCCAGGTGGGGAATGAGGCGCGAAGCGAGGCAAAAGCGCGGTGGGAGTTCCTGTCCGAGGTGTTCTGAGACAGGATGGTCTGCACCAGCGTGCCGAGAGGGTCATGGTTTGGCTGCCACTCGGGATGGCCGTACTCGCTGCTCAACAGGATAATGATCCGCCTGACGTCTATCTTTTGCATTATGCCTGGTTGGTTTTTCTAGAGTTAGGATGTATCAGGGGTGGTGGAGCTGGGGTATCAATGGGTGGTACTTTTGAACTGGCTTTCAGCCTAGTCTCGCATTAGTGCCATAAACTCTTCAACGCTCAGTCCTGCTCTACGGATGAGACTTCTCAAAGTACCTCGCCTAACTTCCTGATGGTCGGGAACGGAAAGAATTGTTGGCACTCCTGCTTTGGTCAAGATGATGTGGCTTCCTTCCCTCCGCTCCACCTGCCACCCCGCTTTTTCAAAGGCATCAACTGCCCTTCTACCGGAAATAACCGGCAGGCGGGGCATTACACCACTACCTCTGCCGGTAACTCTACTACCCTGGTCTCTATGGTGAGCGGTAGCCCATCTTCAGCACGGCCGGCCAGTATCTGGCGGATCTCTTCGGTTACTATTTCGGGCGTTTCTTCAGGTGGGGACATTCCTTCCTGCTGGCGAACTTTCAGCACACCCAATATAGCCTCCCGGATATTGGATAGTGCCTCATCTAAAGTATCACCCTGACTTGAGCAGCCAGGAAGTGCCGGACAGTGAACGGAGTAACCGCCGTCTTCTTCGGGTTCAAGAATTACGGTAACAGTGCCTTTCATGGCATCTCCTGAGCAAAAATCTGGTTATATTATAGCAGAAGTTGGCAAACGAGGTATCAATAGGGGGTACTGGTAAAGATTTTAACTTGGTTTTCAGCATTGGCATTTAAGCATGGAGATTTAAGACCACTAAGGTAAAAGTGACTGGATTGAAATAATGGCTCGGGTTATGTAGGATATAAGTATGGAAAAAGCTTTCGTCGTATCGCTGGTCGTTGGATTGATACCGACCGTGGCGCTTACCGCAATGGCAATTTTACAGCTTGGAAATACGAAACTTGGTGGAAAACTATTTATGTTCCAAGCAGGTTATACATTGTTGTTGCTGCTCGCTACAATATTGTTTTTTGTTCTTAAAAAGGAAGATATTACTAAGGGATTGTTGGTAAGTTTTGTCATAGGCTTAGTTGTCCTTCTCATCAGGGTTGGGTGGGGTGTCTAGATTGTCTCCTACATAGAAAAGTGGAGCTGGAGGGATTCGAACCCTCTACCTTTTGACTGCCAGTCAAACGCTCTCCCAATTGAGCTACAGCCCCATGAATTTTGCTCCCCGGCAGGTTTAATTTAACAGAAAACGGGGCTAAAGGCAAGTTCGACCGGCGCTGACAGTTTCAATTTAGCGTAATGAGACAAAAGTCACATACAGGAGCTGATTACAGGTTTAGAATGTTTATTGAGGTTGGTTGATTGATTGAGAGGTGGATTTATTAGAGATGAAGGGGGTGAGGTAAATGGTGATGTGGAAACTAAAGAATTGCCCTCGGTGTCAGGGTGATCTTTTCGTTGATAGGGATATTGATGGCTGGTATGCGCAATGTCTTCAGTGCTCTTACCGGCGTGATCTGAAGGCTATCGCCGAAAAAAGCAAGGAGCGGCGCCCGGTAATGGCGGGAGACAGGCGTTCCAGAAGTTAGCGATGGCCGGATGTTCCGCCATTTTATGGTGGCGCAGTTTGTCGGTAGTCTGATGCGGTTTGAGCAATTAAGCTGAATCGCCGGTGGTGCTATGTTTTGCTCTGGCTGGTTTCCGGCTCTTTTTGGTAGTGGAAGTAAAGGTTAGGGCGTCATCTATAAGGTCAACGACAACACTATCGCCTTCGTTGAATTCCCCGCTCAGAATTCTGCTGGAAAGGGGGTTTTCGACGTAACGTTCCACTGCCCGTTTGAGTGGGCGTGCGCCGTAGATGGGGTCATAGCCGGTTTTAACCAGCCACGATTTGGCGGTATCCGTTATCTCTAACTCCAGCTTACGCTCAGCCAGGCGTTCCTGCAGGTCCTGGACGATCAGATCAATGATGTGGCTGAGCTGTTCTTCGGTTAGCTCGTGGAAGACGATGATGTCATCCAGACGGTTGAGGAATTCAGGGCGGAAGGTCTTTCTGACCTCAGTCAGTACCTTGGACTTCATATCATCGTAGCTTTGCCGCTCAACCCGGGCGCCACCCTTCGGTGCTACGAAACCAAGGCTTGTTTCACGCTTGATAAGCTCGACTCCGGCATTGCTGGTCATGATTATCACGGTGTTCTTAAAATCTACCGTACGCCCGTGCCCATCAGTCAAACGCCCGTCATCAAGAAGCTGAAGCAGGCTATTGAATACCTCCGGGTGCGCCTTTTCAATTTCATCGAGCAGGATTACCCGGTAGGGACGGCGTCTTACCGCTTCGGTGAGTTGCCCTCCTTCCTCGTAGCCAACATAGCCAGGCGGGGCGCCGATAAGGCGGGATACCGTGTGCCTTTCCTGATATTCTGACATATCCAGCCGTACCATCGCGTTTTCATCGTCGAACAGGAACCGGGCCAGGGTGCGCGCCAGCTCTGTCTTGCCGACCCCGGTAGGACCAAGGAACATAAAACTGCCGATGGGCCGTCTCGGGTCTTTGAGACCGGCCCGGCTGCGGCGAATGGCTTCAGAGATGGCGGTTACCGCCTCCTCCTGGTTGACCAGTCTTTCGTGGATTCTTTCCTCCATATGAAGCAGCTTCTCCGCCTCACCCTCGAGCATCTGGGATACCGGTATGCCTGTCCAGTTGGAGATTAGCCTGGCAATAGTTTCGGCATCCACGGTTTCGTCAATCTTCTCCTTCTGATGCCAGGCATTCTTAGCCTGATTATATTCTTCTTCCAGGCGTATTCTTTCCGCTTTAAGCTGGACGGCGCGCTCATACTCCTGCCGCTGGGAGGCGGCTTCTTCCTCGTTGGTCAATTGTTTCAATTGCTGCTCCAGGGTTTTCACCTCCGGCGGGGCGCTTTCGGTATCAATGCGCAGTTTACTGGCGGCCTCATCGATGAGGTCGATCGCCTTATCGGGCAGTTGCCGGTCTGAGATATAACGCTGGCTCAGCCGGGCGGCTGCTTCCAGCGCCTCATCACTAATCTTGATCTTGTGATGAGCCTCGTAACGGGGACGCAGGCCCTTGAGCATCTCGATAGTGGACTCAACAGTGGGCTCGCCGACAAATACCGGCTGGAGACGCCGTTCCAGGGCTTTGTCCTTCTCAATAAACCTCCGGTATTCGTCAATAGTGGTAGCGCCCACCGTCTGTAACTCACCGTGAGCCAGCGCCGGCTTGAGCATATTACTGGCGTCAATGGAGCCTTCAGCGGCGCCCGCGCCGACCACGGTATGAATTTCGTCAATAAACAATATAACCTCGCCCTGGGAGTTACGTACCTCATCCATCACCGCTTTTAGGCGCTCTTCGAATTCACCGCGGAACTTGCTCCCGGCCACCAGCGCCCCCATATCGAGGGCGACTACGCGGCGCCCTTTAAGAGAGTCCGGCACATCTTCAGCGGCAATCTTTTGCGCCAGACCTTCGGCAATGGCGGTCTTACCCACACCGGCATCACCGACGATTACCGGGTTATTCTTGGTACGGCGGGTCAGAATCTGCATCACCCTTTTAATCTCATTCTCACGTCCGATGACGGGGTCAAGCTTACCCTGGCGAGCCAGCTCCGTCAGGTCACGACCGTATTTTTGCAGAGAGCGGTATCTGCTTTCCGCCCTGGCATCAGTGACACGGTGCCCGCCCCGGAGTTTCTGCAGGGCCTGGAATACCTTCTCCTGGTTAATGGCGAAGCTTTTTAGAATAGTGGTGGCCTCACCCTGTTCCTCCCCGGTGATGGCGATGAGCAGGTGTTCCGTGCCGATGAACTCGTCATTCAGCCTCTTTGATTCGGCATCGGCTGCCATGAAAAGAGCGTTAATGCGCGGCGTGGCGTAAATCTGCGTCGTAGCGTAGGCAACTTTAGGCATTCTTTCCATGGTCGCTTCCATCCGCTGCCTGATTTCTTCCGCGTTAACGGCGAGCTCCTGCATTATTTCAACAACCAGTCCCCTCTCCTGTGTGAGCAGGGCTAGCAGTATATGTTCCACGTCCCACTGGTTATGGTGAAACTGAATCACCAACTGCTGGGATGCGGTTATCGCTTCCCACGCCTGTTCGGTAAATCTTTCCTGTTTCATTTTAACTCCACCTCAACGTTACTTTTTACGCCAAAATTGAGGACGAGGAATTTCTCAACCTGCCGCTGGACTTCCGGGTAGTCCCAGTTATAATCATGACCCGGAACGTTGACACAGTGGGTGAACTTTATCCGTTTCCCCTGCAGTGTGTATTTAAGCCAGCGAAAGGGGGCCACGAGATAGGTTCTGGCTATCGTCGGCACGTCCCACTCCATCAGAGCATCAGGCATCAAACCGTTACTATCCAGGGCCAGGGTTCTTTCAGTAATTACCCTTCGAGATTTATAGGGGAAGGGTGTACCCAGCTCTATGCTAAAAATCCGGTCAAGCCCGTTCTGCTGCTGTAATACGGCATTGCTGAAAGCTGCTCCCTGACTGACTCCAATCATTATCACCCTGAGGTCTTCGAGATGCCGGGTGATAAATTTCAACTCGGTTGCCAGAATATTCGCTTTGACAGAGAAGAAGTGAGTTTGCTCCTTGATGTCTCTCATTATCTCCCGCCAGCCGTTATTGGTGCGGAAATACTGCATCAAAAACCAGGTATACCCCAGCCTTCCTATAGTACCACTGACTCCTTCCACAATGCTTTGCTCCCACTGTAAGAGTTGTTGCAGGGGTGTCTTGCCCCACCCACCGGGGTTATGAATAAGGATGAAATCTTTGTCTTCAGCGTTGGTGTAAATATCCAGCAACCTGCTGATAAAGCCGGTACACTTATTTGTATCAGCCCCGAAGAGTTGTTTGGCGATACCTTGAGCCTCTTTCTCTAGAGCGAGGAGATTGCTCATTATTTATTAACCACCAAACCATTTTAATATGATATAGAGGCCTCCGTAACCGGCGAAGGCTACAATCATTCCTTTTATGGTCTTGCCCGCCCAGCTAGCCAGGAAAAACCGTGTAAAGTTCATTCTGCATGAACCAGCCGCCAGGCCGGCAAAATAGAAGGGACTGAGCGGTATGGCGGCGACAATGAAGATAATCCAGGCGCCGATGCGGCCACCGACCCATTTCACCAGGCGGTCGTAGAAAACCTGTCCTTTAGGCCAGAGCCGGGACTGGAACGGCCGCACTATATTATAACGAGAGCTTGTCTGATGTTCCCAGATTTGCTCTTTAGCCTGGAGTCGTGAGCATATCGTCTCCATCCCGGCTCCGGTCAGGTATATTGTGATGCCGCCCAAAGCCTCACCAAAACCGGTTATCAGCCCGACATAGACCGGCTGCTTCAGTACGTGCCCGAGGGTGAATGTCACCAGCAGGCTGGGGGCAGGAATAATGGTTACCCCGGCAAGAATGCTGACCAGGAACCCGCCCGTATAGCCGTAGGCACGAGCGTTCTGTATTTCATCGCGGAAATAAAACGCGGCCGTAGCTATCACCAGGGTCAGCAAAAAGGCTAGCCCGCTCAAGAGATAGTAAGGCCAGTTTTTGCCTGAGGCCACCTGCTCTAATTGTCTTACCCCCAATGGGCACCTCTCTATTTTACTTTAGTAAACCTGAAGAACTTGCCGTCCCTCTCCGCCAGGCTAAAGAGACCGTTAGTGTAGATTAAGACCCTTTCTTTCATGCCATCATATAAAGCCAGAGTCCCGTTTTCCTTTAATATCCGGTGTAACTCTTCCAGTACCGCCCGTCTTTCTTTAATCTCGTGCAGTACATCACACATCCAGACTACATCCACGCATTCATCCGGCAACCCGGTTTCCCGGCTGGAGAGTATGGTTTCCATATTGGTCAGTCCCTCTTTTTTTGACTGTTCCGCTACCATTTCCAGCTGCCGGGGAAAATAGTCCAGAGCGTACACTTTTCCTCTGCTGCCGATTAATTTAGCTGCTGGCACAGTAAAAGAACCGGTACCGCAGCCGTAGTCCAGGAGGGTCTGCCCCTCCTGCACCAGGTCTATTTTATGCCACTTCCGCAGGATTTCCCGTCCGCTGAAGCTTCTCCACAGGGGCCACCAGTGGACCCAGAGCGCGTAATAAGTTCTATAGACCGGATTCAGTTTCTCCTCAAGGAAGCGCTCTATATCAAACAACTCTCGCCTTGTTCCACCCCGACTTAATATTCCCCGGGGGTTATCCCTGGTTTCAGATTCTACTTTTGCCTCAGTCTCTTCAGCTCTGCTTCCAGACCGGCTATATGCTCCTGTAGTTCGGTCATGCGCCGCGACATGCGTAAAATCACATCGATACCGGCCAGGTTGATCCCCAGGTCATCCATCAGTTCTTTCACCCGCTTGAGGTAGTCAATGTCTCTATCCGAATATAACCTGATGTTCCCTCTGGAGCGGGATGGTTCTATTATGCCAATCTTTTCGTAATAGCGCAAGGTATGGGTCTGGAGATTGAGCATCCTGGCGGCGATGCTTATCACGTAACGGGGCTCGTTGTCCGGCAACGTCATCGGTCACCTCTTAACCAGAATCAGGTCGTAATTCACTGAGCTGCTCGAACAGTTTCTTTTCTTCTGCCGAAAGCCTGGTTGGTAGTATCACTTTTACCCGGGCCACCAGGTTGCCACGGGAGGAGTTTCCGAGATGAGGCATTCCCTGTCCGGCAAGGCGGAAGGCGCGTCCATTCTGGGTCTCCGGCGGGATTTTCAGGGACAGTTTTCCTTTTGGGGTCGGTACCTGGGTTTCACCACCCAGGACGGCGACGGTTAACGGGACGGGTACGTCCACATATAAATCATCGCCCTTCCGCTCGAACAGATGCTGAGGTTTGACCGATATTTTGAGGTACAGGTCTCCGCTGCTGCCCCCGGCATAGCCTGGCTCTCCCTTACCGGCGATGCGTACCCGGGAGCCGGTATCAACCCCGGGCGGTATCTTGACTTCGAGTTGTTTCAAACCGGCGGTGACGCCTGCGCCCTGGCATATCGCACACACGCGCTTCTCTATCCGGCCGGAGCCATGGCAACTGGGGCAGGCTTGTTCACTGGTGAGGCTGATGTTGCGGCTGGTTCCATGGTAGGCTTCCTCCAGGGTCACCTCAACCGGGGTTTCTATATCACGGCCGCGTCTCGCCCGCGCCTGGCGGCGGGAAGTCCCCGTGAAGCTGCCGAACAGATCACCGAACAGATTGTCTAAATCACCGTGCTCAAAGCGGACGTTTTGAGCGCCCTCCTTCTGGAAATCCCGGAAAGGTGTCTGCTGCGCCCCGGCTTTGGCGAACTGGTCAGCGTGCTGCCACTGGTCTCCGTACTGGTCATACTTCTGCCGCTTATCCTTATCCGATAAGACCTCATAAGCCTCATTTATCTCCTTAAACCTGGCCTCTGCTGACTTGTCATCGGGATTAACGTCAGGGTGATGCTTACGGGCTAACCGCCGGTAAGCCTGCTTTATTTCCTGATCGCTGGCATTCCGTTTGATGCCTAATATGTTGTAGTAATCCTTGCCTGCCATCCTTCTTTACTCCGCAGTTATTTCATTATAAAGCATTTTGCCGGAGATAACAATACTATTATGAGGTAAGTTCATAAAATATTATTAAATATTTTCGTGTTTACACTGCCTGATTCCCACGCGGTAAGCGGATGATTTTTTCAGTGATTAATGGCTGGAACGGGTGAAGCTGATTGTTGTTATGCTGGCGTGTAGCGGCCGATACCATTCCGACCCCGTATCGGTGTACGGG
>JAUYMF010000028.1 GCA_030698765.1 Dehalococcoidales bacterium | reverse complement strand
TGTAACCATCGGGTAATCTGACCCCGATTTCATTGAGATGGACCGTTGAATCATGTTGCAGGGTAATGGTGATAGTATAGCGGTAGTCCCCAGCTCCATCATCCCATACCAGTTCCCCGGTAACATCGACAAATTCATTATGTTCTCCCGGTTCTATCAGCTCGCCGAAAATCAGGGTATAGTACCCGGTATTCTCCGCCTCTATATCTACCGTCATCAGGTTAACACTATCCAGAAACTGGGCTGGTTGCTGGACATTATTTAATAAAGACCACAGGGTGTTTTCAATACCCGCCTCAGCGGCATAAGCTGCCCGCAAGGATTCGATAGTAATATTGCTACCTTTAAGGTTAGTAGTAGCATAATTTAGACTGCCACTAACGGTCAGTCCGCCTACGGCGAGCATACACAGTACAATGGGTAAAGCCTGACCTTTCTGGCCACCCAGGAAGCGTTTAATGATTGCAACCATAGTACTATTACTCCTGTGAAAACGGGCTAATAATTAATCCGGCGCATGACTTTATATTCCCGGCTTTCCAGAACGTTTTCGTAAGAAGCGGTGAGCTTTAGCGCCAGCATTGGGGATTGATAGCTGGCCCTGCTGGTATAGGTAATATTATCGGAATCAAAGAATATGTGCCGGGCGATGAGGGTCTCTTCGTTCGCCCCGGCGCTGCTCCAGTGATAGCGCTTGAGTTCACCGTTACTGATGATCATGTTTTCAAAAAAGTACCTGACCGAATGGTAAATTGGCTGACCTCCGGCGTCCCACTCCGTCCAATTTGCCAGTATGAAATCCGGGAATGTCAGGTTATCCGTAACCACACTCTGCGCCATTTGAGTATCGCGGCTAATCCAGTAGCCGGCATTTTCGACCTGTCTCACTGAAGTCAGATAGTCATTATTACGCTGGGTGCCGTGAAGAACCTGGAATATAACCATCACCGCTGATGAGCTTATCAAAGCAATCATTGAAACGGCTATTAACAACTCGGTGATCGTGAACCCTTTCTCGCTCGATTTCATCTGTCTACCTTGTAACTTTCCAGGATAAATCCCGACCCCCCGGAACGATTAACCTTTATGGTTATTCTCTGTATCCCGTCGTCCGGCGTGCGTAATGGCTCGGCGGTAATCGTAATCGAATAGCCCAGATAGTCTTTACCGTCGGGTAGCGGCGCAGCGGAGTACTGAGTGGCATTATCTGTATAATCGGCGGCCTTAACCCATTCCATCTGCTGTTGGGACAGGCTCATTGCCGTACCCCGCTCATCAGCTATGTAAGCGGCTCTGGAGGTTGTCAGCAAACCACCGAGAAAGATAACAGCCGTCGCGCCCAGAATAGCTAAAGCGATAATAGTTTCGACGAGAACCATCCCCGCTTCGCTACCGCTATGAGTTTGTTTCCTTAGCATTGACTCATATCCAGTGACTACTCAGAAGCCTGTTCCATAGACCCCGTATATTGCCGAGGTCAAAGACAAGGCTACCAGACCGACAACTATTCCGATAAATAGAGTCATCCCCGGTTGGATTAAAGCGATAACGGATTTCAGTTTAAATTCAGCCTCGGTATAATAGCTCCGGGAAACGGTCAGCAGGGTAGTATCGAGACCACCTGTCTCCTCTCCAACTCTGACCATCTGGACCATTAGCGGTAAGAAAAGCTTATTCCTGGACATAGGGTTAGACAAACCTTCACCCTTGACCATTCTGTCGTGGACTTCATTAAGGCCATGGGCAATTGCTCGGTTACCACAACTCTGCTGGATCAGGGGCATTGCCTCGGTCAAAGGGAGTCCGGCGCCAAAGAGCAAGGATAGGCTCCGGCAACAACGGGCCAGCTCAATCAAATGCCTGATACGGCCTAGATACGGAACTCTAAGCAGTAGCCTGTCCCATTGATAGCGGCCCCGCTTCGTCTTGATATAGAAAAGGATAGATAGAACCGTAACGGCCATGACCGTCAGGATGACCAGGATATTATCTCTAAGACCGTTAGAGAGGGCAAGCATTATCCGTGTGATGGGCGGTAATTCAACGCCGAGCGAGCTATATATTCCACTGAATGAAGGAATAACCACCGTCATCAGCAACCCGATGACGGCAAAAGCAACAACAAAAGTGATTGATGGGTACATCAGCGCGTTCTTTGTCTCCTTAACAGTAGCAACTTCCTTCTCCAAATCTTCAGCAATCTGTCTCAAAACGATCTCCAGGTTACCGCTTTGCTCGCCGATATTTACTAAACGGCTGTGCATGATTGGAAAAACCTTGGCATGTCTGCTCATTGCTGAAGAAAGTGACCCGCCACCACGTAAATCAGCTACTATCTCACCTAAAACCTTTCTCAGGGCACGGTTATCAACCTGGCTCTGCAGTATTTCCAGAGATCCGGGAATATCATTGCCTGATTCCAGGAGCATGGCCAGCTGCTGGTAAAGGATTATTACCTCAGCCGGTTTTATGTTGAAAAGACTGGTTAACAGTTTGTCCATGCTGAGAAGCGGTGTATATGATTTCAGACTGACCGCCTTGTAGCCGGCGTAACTCAATAGTTCCGTAGCAGCTTCTTCATTTGAAGCTGTCAGCTTACCTTTAACTACCGCCCCATCCTCATTATAGGCAATATATTGGTACACCATCTTTAAACGACGCTCAATAAATTCTCCCCGGCATGTTTCCACGGGTAACTAAGGACGACCATTAATCTACGGAGTAGGTATTACGCAGTACTTCTGAAGGTGTAGTTATGCCAGCTTTCACTTTTAGCATTCCATCCCGAATCAACGGGACCATGCCGTCTCTAATAGCTTGGGCGCGCAGCCGTGCCGGCGTGGTGCCGGTCAGCAACATCGCTCTGATTTCGTCACTCATGTGCATGATTTCAAAGATACCTACCCTACCCTGGTACCCTGTATTACCGCATGATTTACAGCCATTACCATAGGGAAACTGGCGGCGCTCTTCGATAAGCGGATAGTTAATGCCGCTGGTTTCTCTACTGTAAATCATCTCTTCTACCAACGGGATACTCCTTGGCTGAACGCAATCAGGACAAACCCGTCTAACCATCCGCTGCGCCACCACCCCGATTAATGCTGTCGATACCAGAAAGGACTCAATGCCAAGGTCAAGAAGCCGGAAGATAATACCCACGGCATCATTAGCGTGGATTGAAGATAATACCAGGTGCCCGGTCAGGGCAGCCTGAATGGCTATTTTGGCCGTTTCGGCGTCACGTACCTCGCCAACCAGGATCACATCCGGGTCAAGGCGTAATATCGACCTCAGTCCAGTAGCGAAGGTGAGGCCGGCCCGGGGATTGACCTGAACCTGGTTTATCCTCCTGAAACGGTACTCTACGGGGTCTTCAATGGTAATAACATTACGTTCTTTAAGGTCAAGGGAATTCACCGAAGCATAAAGAGTGGTGCTTTTACCGGCACCGGTAGGCCCGCTGATTAATATCATTCCATGAGGGACCTTAAGCATTTTTTCATACATCGCCAGGCTTTCCGGTAGAAAACCCAGGTCCGACAGACCCATACTAGCCCTGGTTTTATCGAGAAGCCGCAGCGTCGCCATCTCACCGTGTACCTGCGGCATTATCCCTACCCGTATATCTATGGACCGGTCACCCTGTGTCTTTATGGAAAACTGGCCATCCTGTGGACGGTGGTGGTCGGCGATGTTCATGTTAGCCAGTATTTTAATCCTGGAAATAAGTGTGGTTGCCGTCGTCAGGGGCATGGATAAGGTGTCGTGAAGAGTGCCATCCACACGGTACCTGACTCTCAGTTCATCTTCCTCCGGTTGCAGATGTATGTCTGAAGCTCCCGCTTTTACGGCTTCATCAATAATGAGGGAAATGGCGCGGGCTACCGGAGTATTGGAGGCGGTATCAAGTTCTATCTGTTGGCCGGCAGCATCACCCGGTGATGAGATATTTGAAATCTGTTTCTCGATTTCGTCATAAGAGCGGTAATTAAAGTCAATAGCTTCCTGGATTTCCTCAGCGGAAGCCGTTTCCAGTTCTATCAGTTTCTGGGTATGAGTTTCCAGAGCCTCCCAGGCAAAGATGTTGGCGGCGTCTGCCATGGCTACCCGCAATACGTTACCATGTACTTCCAGAGGGATAACCTTATACTTCCGGGCCATTTCCTCAGGAATTAGCTTTAACGCTTCCGGCTGCGGCAGATATTTGCGCAACTTGATATTGGCCTGTTCGTGTAGCATCTTCTTAATTGAATCCGAAAACCTTACGTCTCAAATGAAATTGAGCACGTTGCCCCTCATTAAGTATGCTCTGGCAACACAGTCATAACAAGACTCTAACAGATACAAACGGTTATCTGAAATGTGAAACTTCACTGAGCCAAAAGGCTCAAAAGGGGCACACAAGGCTCACGGAGAGCCGGAGCAATCTCCGTGCGGCAATGATATAATCAGAGTAAAGCCCAAAGTATTTACTATGGAAAAGCTTATTGCCGGAGCCGCAAAATTGGGACTTCACCTCAGTCCCAACCAACTTGAACAGTTTCGTACCTACTACCGGGAATTGACGGAATGGAACCGGCGCATTAATCTGACGGCGATAACCGGTTACGAAGAGGTGCAGGTAAAGCACTTCCTGGACTCGCTGACGGTAGCTTTAGCCTGGCAGCCCGGAAGTGGTGATAACAATATGATTGATGTTGGTACCGGGGCGGGTATGCCGGGGCTGCCCCTCAAAATCCTCTTCCCGCAGATTCGCCTGGTGCTGCTTGATGCCACCGCAAAAAAAGCCGACTTTCTGGAGCACATCAGGCAGAAGCTGGAGATGGATGACGTGGGAATAGTGGTGGGGCGCGCCGAGGAGATCGCCCGCCTCAGCCGTTACCGGGAGCAGTTTGATGTTGTCCTTTCCCGGGCGGTGGCAACCCTGCCCACACTGGCGGAGTTGACCCTGCCCTTCTGCAAGGTCGGCGGCCGCGTTATTGCCCAGAAGAAGGGGGATATTGACCTGGAAGTAGACCAAGCATCCGGAGCGATTATCACCCTGGGGGGCAGGCTACGGGAGGTGAAGAGGATTGACCTGGAAGAACTCCCCGATGACCGCTACCTGGTTGTCATTGACAAGATTTTACCCACCCCCGAAAAATACCCGAGGCGGGCGGGGATGCCGGGGAAGAGGCCGATTGGGTAGAACGTTTTTGCTACTTGGCAGCCGTGATAATCCGCAGCTATTCAGAGGTACATATGAGAGAGTCGTCTGTGTAGACAATGCTATCTGCTGCGCAACTCTGGGTGCGCGTCAAAATCAATAGTAAACTCATCTGATACCCATTCTTGACCATCGGCGTTGAGCCATAATCTTGCTTTCTGCTTTGCCCCTATGTTGATCGGTTTCCGAAACCAAGCATTACCGCTCATATTATTCCAGAGTTCCTTGTGGCCGATCCTTGGATTGGGATACTCGTCTAGATAACGACCACC
>JAUYMF010000027.1 GCA_030698765.1 Dehalococcoidales bacterium | reverse complement strand
CCCAGCGGCCCGGCCCGGGAAAAGAGGACGAGGACAAACAGTCCGATGGCGACCGTGGGTACGCTGTAGAACGTCTGGATCAGGTTGAGAAGGCTCCTCTTGCCCGGGAAAGAGGCGAAGTGAAGCAGGCTACCCAGGGGCAGGCAGAGCAGAGAAGCCAGCGCCGTCGAGGTCACGGAAATACCCAGTGACCTCCCGGCGAGCTCCCTTATCTCCGGGTCAAGGCTGACTATCAGCTCAATGGCCTTGATCAGGCTCTGCCATAGCTCGGTCAACTTTTATCCTCCGGTAGCCTATCCGGGTTCTGCCCCCGTCCAGGGAACGAACAGCTGCATGCCGTAGTCCCTGACGCCATAATTCCCGATTAGCTCCTGTATCTCGGTTGAGGTGAGGAAGCTTATCAGGTTATCGGCCATCTCGATATTCTTCACCGGCGCCTTTTCCGGGTTGACGGCGATGGCGGAATAGACGTTAAGCAGGATACCGCCCTTGTCCACGATTGGCGCCAGCTACAGTTTAACCTTGTAGGCGAGGTAGGTGCCCATTTCGGTGAGGGTATATGCCTGCTTCTCGCTGGCCATGTTCAGCGTCGCCCCCATGCCGCCCCCCGCCTCGATGTACCAGTCGCCCGCTTGCCTCACGGCCTCGTACTCATACCCGGCTTCTTGCCATATCGCTTTCTCTTTGGCATGTGTGCCGGAAGCGTCGCCCCGGGAGACAAAACTGCCGCTGCCGGTCTCCATCAGCTTCCTGAAGGAGGCTTCCGGGCTCATGCCCTTGATACCGGCCGGGTCGGACGGCGGCCCCACGATGAGGAAGTAGTTATAAGCAAAGGGGACGCGCTCCACCCCGTAGCCGTCAGCGATAAACTGCTCCTCCGCAGCTTTGTCGTGGACGGTGATGACGTCCACATCCCCCCTCCGCCCGTACTCCAGAGCTTTACCGGTGCCGGCGTACATGACATCCAGCTCGACGCCGTACTTCTGCTCGAACATGGGTTCCAGGTAGCCCCAGAGTCCGGTGTCATAGAGGCTGGTGGTGGTGGCGACTCTCAGTCTCGTTTTCGGGGCCAGAGGCTGCGCCGTTGATGGCGCGCACCCCGCCATCAACGCCAGCAGGCTCAAGATAATTATTATGCTGGTCAAACAGGCTATTTTTTTCAAGGTTGTACCTCCCAAAAATCTCATCCACCATAGACGCGTCAGCCAATAAAAAAGCACCTCAAAGGAGGTGCTCTGCCGACGTAAACAAACGTCCGCATAATGCTCTCCTTTTCAAATACGGGAGGCGCAAGCGTTTCCCCTTGCACCTATCGGTTGCGGCTCATAGGCAAATCACCCTTAGTTACCGCAACTCGGAGGCTTCATATTCAGCTCGGCAGGCTTCCACCTTACCGGCATATTCAATATAGCCTATCGGCTGCGGGCAAGTCAATTCCGGGGGGCGGTGGGTAAAGTGTTAGGTTTCCCTCAAGGGTTAAAAAATCAATCAGTTACAGATAGGACTTTGCCATTTGCCAGGCGACCTCCTGTCCGCCTATAATGAAAATGTATCAGCAAAAGCTATGAGAATAATCGCAATTGTCGGGATGGCCGGCTCCGGAAAATCAGAGGTAGCCCGCCTGTTCCAGGAAAACGGCTACACCAGAATCCGGTTCGGTGATGTCACTGACCGGGAAGTAGCCCGCAGAGGCCTGGAGCTAAACGAGGAAAATGAGCGCCATGTCCGGGAACTGCTGCGCCGGGAACAGGGCATGGACGCCTATGCCAAACTGAACCTGCCCGCTATTGACGCCGCTCTGAAAGACAGCAAAGTGGTGATTGACGGTCTTTATTCCTGGGAAGAATATACTTTCCTCAATGACCATTACGGCGCCGATTTCTATGTGGTGGCGGTCTGGGCATCGCCCAAAACAAGGTACGCCCGGCTGACCGGCCGCCCGGAGCGTCCTCTGACCGTGGCGGAAGCCTCCAGCCGTGACCGGGCCGAAATTGAGAACGTCAACAAGGGCGGTCCCATCGCTATGGCTGATGTTACCATCATCAATGAGGACTCTCTAGCTGAGATGGTAGCGACAACCAAATCTGTTATCGACAGGCTGAAATGAACGGAACAAGCCGACCGGATCTGGACGAATACTTTTTGAAGATATCCTCAGTGGTGGCGGAAAGGGCGACCTGCCGCCGTCACCACGTGGGCGCCGTGGCGGTAAAGGACAAGCATATTCTGACTACCGGCTATAACGGGGCTGCCTCCGGTCTCAAGGACTGCCTGGAGCTGGGCTGCTTGAGAGATGAGCTGGGGATACCATCAGGGGAACGCCATGAGATATGCCGCGCCATCCATGCCGAGCAGAATGTCATCATCCAGGCTGCCCTCCATGCCGTCAGCCTGGATGGCAGCACCATCTACTGCACTCACACCCCGTGCGTGCTCTGCGCCAAGATGCTGGTCAACGCCCGCATCAGGCGGTTTGTCAGCTTCGGCAAGTACAACGATGATGAATTTATTGACCTGTTCCGGGAAGCGGGCATCGAGATTGACATCAAGCCCAGACCTTCAGCGCAAATAGGCTACCTTGATTAGCCGGATCTAATTCACGCGGGTGGCGGAATAACCGCTTTCCGCCTTTCCCAGTTACCCGGCGGCATCCTGAGCAGAAGAACCAGCCCCGCCGTTATCAGCGTGGCTACCAGGGCAATTAAAAAGGCGGGAATATAACTGCCTCTGGTATCGAAAATATAGCCGGCAAAGGCTGAACCCAGCGCTGCGCCAGCCCCCCAGGCAACATTCAATACCCCCATAATCATGCCGAGATTACGCAGACCGAAGATATCTCCAAACTGGGCTACAATCGGCGGCCCGATTCCTCCGTTAGAGAGTCCAAAAATAACGGCAAAAAGATAGAGTAACCCTAAATTAAACGGTTGCATCAGCAACAGTATGCCTCCGGCCAGCAGCAGAACACAGATAATCGCCGCCAGCCTCCGTCCGGCGATATCAGAAACTCTGCCGATGAGCAGCCGCCCGATGACGGTTACCGCACTGAGCAGACTCAGTATCGAAGCTGCCCCGGCGGGTGTGATGCCGGAATCGATAGCATGGGGCACGATATGGGTCAACACCATCAGGATGCAGAAAGCGAGGAAGAACCAGGCGGCAAACAGGAGCCAGAAGTTTCTCGTCTTTGCCGCCTGCCGAATAGAAAGTCCATCCATCTGGCTATTATTACCCTGTTTTCCGGGAGCGCCTGTTGCTGACGGATCGCTCAGCACTAAAGTAGATGCTTCACCCGGAACTCTGCGCAGCAGCAGCGCGCACGGCGTTATCGTGACCAGGGCGATAATTCCCATGACGAAATAAGAGGTGTTCCAGTCATAACGCTCGATAAGCCAGGTGGCAAAGGGCGCTACCAGCATCGGGCCGACACCCATCCCGGCGCCGACAACGCCTACTGCCAGCACCCGCCTCCGGTCAAACCACTTGGAGGTCGTTGACATCATAATGGTATAAATCGGCCCGATACCTATCGCCAGCAGCAGGCTGTAGCTGATGAATAAATGCCACGGAACTGAAGCCCGGCTGGTCAGCAGCAGCCCCAGCCCGGTAAAGAGCCCCGCCAGGATGACCACTATTTTGGCTCCGTAACGGTCCAGTCCCCACCCGCTGAGAACACCAAAAAAAGAACCCAGGACGATATAAACGGAGAATATCCCTGAGGTCAGCATGCGGCTCGAGCCAAAGTCCTCGATCAGGGGTTTGAAAAACACGCCGAAAGATGTGCTGATGCCGAAACTGATAACCCCGACCAGAAAAAGGGCGCCCACCACCACCCAGCCATAATAAGACATCCCTTCTCCGTCCAGACTGGAACCGGAGTCAGATTGCCAGACAGACCGTAACGCCAAAGTGAACTAGCCTCCTTCGGTAAACTCGGGATAAGTCCTTTACTGACAACAGGCATCGTCGGCACTGCCTGATTATAATTAACAGCCACTAATTAAGGTTCCGTTTGCCATCTGGCGGTCAAACCACCATTGTTATGAAAATAGCCCCGGCGTCACCCGGATTCCGCATCAAGCCTGTCCTGGCGACAGGCCAGGGTACAGAATGACGGAGAGTGGTCGTTTCGGAATGGTCTCGTCATGGTCCCGCCAACCGAGACCCCTGACCCCTCAATTATATATTTTCCCGCTGGTAGACCCCGCTATAACCCCCGGTCTCACCGGTCAGACGCAGGAAAATGAGCTGCAAGACCCGGGCATCCCGCTGCGTCCGGAACCCCTGGGGATTATGCACCACCAGCAGCGATTGAGAACGTCCGGAGTAGCCGGCGTCCCACACCGCCGTCTCCACGGAGACGCCACAGCGCAGCAGACTTGACCTGGGTCTGCCTAATGCCATAATATTATTGGGCAGGTGGACAATCTCATTGAAGGTAATAATATAGATGCCGGGCTCCAGGTCAATGAAGCCCTGCCCGTCAAAAGCCAGTGGCGTTAAACCGGGCACCAGTCTCTGATGGTTGCTGACAGCTACCCTGCCTGATGACTGGAGCCGGGCTACTTCACGCAGCGTCAGGTCAATCCCGTTAGGCTGTACCTGCGCCTCAAGGTCGATATAGGCTTCGACCAGGGGAGGCTCCCGCTGCAATAGCTTTTGAATATCCGGCCCGGACAAGACGGCAGTCATCGCTTACCAGTATAGCACTTTTCCGTCCCGAAAAGATAAGGAGGACAGGACAATAGATAACTCTTATAAACTCCTGGTGGCAGACGTGGATGGTACGCTGTTAGGCAAGCAGGGGACCATCTCCACGGAAGACAAACAGGCTTTAGCCAGGGCTTATAAAACCGGCATCGGGATTTCCCTGTCCACCGGGAGGGTAAGGCAGACCTCTCTGAAAATCATTGACCAGCTATCACTTGACGGCTACCACATCTTTTTTGACGGAGCCCTGGTGAACAATCCGGAGACCGACGACACCGTGTACGGTCGTCCTATCAGCCGGGAGAAAATCAGGCAGATGATTGAGTTCGCTCACCGGAGCGGGGTAACCATCGATTTCTATTCGGTAAGCCACTTTTTCGCCGAGGAGGAGAACTGGACGACCGATATCCGCCGTGAGTTCTTCGGCATCGAGCCTGTTATCGTTGATTTCGACCGGCTCTGGCAGGAGGAAGAGATCTTCAAGGGGACGCTGGTGGTAGCCTCAGCGGAGGAAAAGGCCAGGGCTGAATTTTTCTGCCGTCATTTCGGGGACAGCATCAGCTTCTCGGTAACCAGTACGCCGTCCTACCCGGGGGTCGACTTTATTAACGTGCTCGCTCCCGGAGTGTCCAAGGGCGAGGCACTGGAAGCGCTGGTCTCCCACCTGGGAGTACCACTGAGCGCGGTTGCCGCCATCGGGGATGGGGTGAACGATGTCTCACTGCTGGCTAAAGCGGGGCTGGCGATTGCCATGGATAATGCCCCGCCCGAGCTGAAGGCGGTAGCCGACCATATCACCCGGGATGCCGACCACAACGGCGTGGCGGCAGCTATCGAGCGGTTTTTACTGTAATGAGTCCCATAACCTTGGGAAAAGGTCTTATTGATTCTTTTGGTAATGTCATTGCTTGACCATTCCGACCCCGTATCGGTGTACGGGGTAAACTCCGGCGGTAGGCTTCAGCCCGAGTTCAGCGTTCGACTGAGCTCACGCCGAAGTCCCGAGGGCGAAGCAATCTATATGTGGGGAAGGTACCCCCCGCCTCTCGGATTGCCACGTCGGCGGCGCCTCCTCGCAATGACACAGAAAACAACCAATGCAAACAGAACTCAGTGAAAAGGCGGCTCTCAAATGAGAGCCGCCTTCAGATTAAACCGCGGATCTTCCGCCTCAGGTCTCCTGGTTTAACTTAGCCTCTTGACGGGAGGATGACGGTGGCGCTGCCGGTGAGAGTAGGCAGCTCAGCCTGGTTGAGGTTCTTTATATCAATATCCACCAGGTGCTCACCGTTCTCGACGTATTTCTTCAGCACCTTGGCGAACACCGTATTGACGTCACCAACGACATTGGGATGGCGCACCGTGAAACGGAACTTCTTGAGAGCGCCGTCATCACCCATCCAGTCGGTCGCAATCTGCATCAGCCAGCATGATGTGTGCGGCCCGTCAGCAAACATGCCGGGCATATTGCGGCGCTCCACGGAGTACTTGTGGTCGAGGTGCCCCGTGGCCAGGTAGGTAGTCCCCTCGGTCTCCTCCCTCTTGGCGCGGTTGGAGCCGTGGCCCCGGCAGACCAGAAACCAGAAGAATACCTCTTTCTCGGTAAACGTTCCTTTCTTCAGGGTCGGCAGTTCTTCCCCTTCCTTGACATCTTCCCAGTAACGCGTCTCGGCGCCCCGTCTCGTTCTCTCCCAGACCAGCGGGTCAGGCGGTTCGCCGACTACTTCCCCTTTGGGAGTCCGGTCATAGTTCATTGCCCTGCCGATATTCAGGTATTTAGCTACAATGGCGTTAAGGGTGGCCACCAGCTCCCGGCGCTGGTTGTAAAATTGGGTCAGCCCCGAGCACAACAGGATGGGACCCAGGCGCTGGCTCTGCTTGTTTTGCACATCACCGACTGTCTCTTTGACATAAATTTTGTCACCCACCCAGATGGGGCGGAACCACTCCATCTCACCACCGGCGTAGTTTATCGGAAAATACTTGTTGGACAGGCGCTCACGGGGAATAATGCCGTTGCTGGCAACCCCGGCGCCGATAGACGGGCTGAATACCCAGTTTGGCGGCGCCGTAATCGCGCCGAACCGGCTATTGCCGGCGTATGCCTCGTCTCTCCAGAGGGGATTGTAATCGCCGATACCATCGGTGTAAGACCGGATATTGTCCAGGCTGGCCTCTTTAATCATGCCGGTGGGGGGTAATACCGTCCCGATCCCTTTCCGGCGTTCAGCCTCAAACTCTTCCAGTGTTGTTATCAGGTTTGCCTTTGCCATAGTTCTGCTCCTCCATATATAAAATAATGTTCAGCCCCAAAACCCCGTAACCTCATGTCTGCACAACCAATTCCTTTTTCTCCTTTCCTTGCATAATATGAGACAAGACCGGCCCGGTAAGCGTCCAAAAACTCTAATATAACCCTCAGTATAATCCCGCTGGTAAGATATTTCAAATTGAGTCCGGATAATTGTTTTTGCCCCATGAACTGCGGTACGGGAGCCGGAAAGGTATTCTGAGGGAAACTCATGCCAGGAACCAACCTGGAATTATTTAAGGGAATCAATAAGACGCTATACCAGTACCAGGTAACACTTATAGTTACGCTGCCGCCACTGCTGTCATTGCGAGACCATTCCGCCGCAGGCGGAAGGCTTCAGCCCGAGGGCGAAGCAATCTCGGCGGGGGCGGAATTATCCCTTACCCCCAGATTGCCACGTCGTCCACCGGAGGCGGACTCCTCGCAATGACAACACGAGTAACGTGCTTTTTATTGGAAAACGATTCGTTCCACTTCTTGAGCGAAA
>JAUYMF010000026.1 GCA_030698765.1 Dehalococcoidales bacterium | reverse complement strand
CTGGCATTTTTATTTTGGATTATTGCCCGCTATTTTCTGCCGACTGAGTTTTCACGAACCAGCGCGCCTGGAGGGATTCGAACCCACGACCCCCGGTTCCGAAGACCGATGCTCTATCCACTGAGCTACAGGCGCCCCTTGACGTTTAATTATAACACAGGATGGGGACAGCCCTGTCAATGACTCGCGCACTGGAAGTGATATAGTTTGAGGAAAGGGACATCTAAACTCTTAATCTAGGAGCTAAGAGGCAACCACAGGAACCTGACCAGAAGCAAGGAAATAACCCCTGCGAAGACAGCTATTCCCATTCCTCCCAGGAAGGCTTTTAACCCGACCACTCGAATGGAAGAGATTTTTACTTTCAAACCTATAGCGGCAAAGGACCAGGACAATAGAAAAGTAATAGCCGGTGATAGGTAGGTAGAATTAAAGTAGAGCCATTGGGACCGGATGGGTAGAGATTCCAACCCGAGATGGATCACACTGAAAAGGATAAAGAAAAGAGCGAACCAGGGAACTGCCATTCTTGTCCGCCCGGATTCACTCATTCTGCTGAAACGACGAAGCAGGAACTGACTGATGAATACCATTGGGCCTATCGAGAATATGCGGATGAACTTGGCGGAACTGGCAATCGAAAGCGCATTATCCACCTGACTTGACGCCGCTATTACCTGGGCAGTCTCATGAATGCCGGTTCCGACCCACATGCCATAAGCGAGGTTGTCATTGGCAAGCCAATCTATCAGGGGTCCGGCGAACAGCAGGGGATAGAGAAACATGGCTAACAATCCGAAGAGGGTGATGACGGCCACCGATAGACCCATATGCTCCGCCTTCGCTTTGAGTGCGGGACCAACCGCCGCAATTGCCGAGGCTCCACAAATACTCGTCCCCACCGAAATCAAGAGTGACAACACGTTATCCAGTTTCAGAACGTATTTGCAGAAGACGACTCCAAATGTAAATACCAGAGCCAGATTGATCAGCACCATGGCTAATCCAATTCCTCCCAGTTTGACCCATACCGAGGCACTAATGGTCAGACCCAGCAGCGCAATAGACCAGCAGAGTAGTTTAGTCGAAGAAAACTCTATTCCTGCCTTTAACTTACCCTCGAATAACGCCGGCCTGAGATTGACTAATATTATGGAATAGACAAAAGCCCATAATAAAGCACTGAATTTAAGCCACGTATCTTTAAGAAACCACCAGGTAATGAAGGAGACGACAGCGAAGGCCAGAGTGACCAGAAGACCTGGAGCAAGACTACTAACCCGATTTGGCCAGCTTATGCCGTTAATCGCCTTTTCTCTGTAGTGCTTTTTCACTCTTGGGCAATATTAACTTAAATCATAGGAAGGGGTCAATCTCTTGCAATCACCAGTTTGTAGAGATAGTCTCCGGTTTGTCAATATAGTGAGGGGGCAGAGCGGTTACGCTCTGCCCCCTTTCAGATCTATTATTTCAACAAAGTTTCTGCTCTCTAGTACCCCAGTGATTTCTTCAGGTCCTTATCAATCCAGAGGTAATAGCTTTGCCCCAGATACTCACCATAACCGGTGACAGATTCTCCATTATAGCCCTTCAGCCACGGTTGGTAGGGGATATACATGTATGGTGCCGGCATGATTATTTGCCAGGACTATTCCAGGGCGTAGACGTAGAAATCCTTCATGAGCGGCCAGATTGCCTCCTCATTACGCATGTAGTTTTTCATCATTTCTTCGCGAACCTCATAATTATGCTGGTCAACAATCTGGCCATAGCTGGACGGGTCTTCCGGTGTCCACATGTGAAAGGCGTAAGGCCCGTCAGCGTCGCTGGTAGTCCAGCCTGCCTCCATGACTGTCCTGCCCTGCGTCATTGAGGTAAAAACGGCCCTCTCTTTAATATCAATTTCCACGTCAACGCCAATTTGCTCCCAGTAGAATTTGACGACGGCCAGCAGGTCGATATCATATTGGTCTGAGGTGGTTACTTTCATCTTGAAGCCATTGGGGTAACCGGCCTCAGCCAGCATCTGCTTGGCCTTCTCCGGATTATAGGTAAAAAGTTCCTGAACATCCCCGGGTAACTCCTCAAGGGACGTATACATCGGCATGTACTCAGCATGGGGTGCTATTGGCCCGGCGTGTATCATGGCATCACCCTGGTAGTAATCCCGGGCTATTGCCTCTCTGTCAATCGCTATCTGCAACGCCCGCCGTACCATGATATCAGACCAGGGCAGGGCCGGGTTGTTCATGATAAAATGGAGAGCACTCGGGTTTTGGAGTACCTGGCGGAACTTCATCTCGGGATTAGTTTTCTTTAAGCTTTCAACGTCATCCTGGGGAATCATCAGTTTTTGATAGAGACTATCAATCTTACCTGTGCGTAGACCAGCCAGAATGGTAGACATATCCTTGATATTCAGGTATTTGACCCCGTCCAGATAAGGCAGCTGGTTCTGTGAGTGAAAGGGGTCCATCTGCCAGTAGTTGGGGTTCCTGACGAAGGTAGCACTGCTACCGGGAACATAGTCTGTCAGCATAAATGCTCCGGTGCCCACAGAATTCCTCCAGTCGTTCAGGTTTCCGTATTTCTCGACAGTTTCGTGAGGAATCAGTGCCGTCCAGTCCGCAGTTGACAGTAAGACCGAGTCCAGGAATCCCTGGTTGGTCTTAACTACAACCGTCCACTTGTCCGGCGCCGTTACCGATAACGGCCACTCTTCCGGCAACCACCGAGAGCGGTGGAAGGACTTGGGTATCTCTTCAAAGAAGTTGCGGGATATAGAGTAGACCACGTCATTAGCATCCAGTTCTCTCCCGTTGACCAGTCGGCTGGCTGCGCTGTTCGGGTCAAGAGCAAAATGGACCCCTTTGCGGATGTGGTAGATAATAGTGGTTTCATCGGGTATCTCCCAGCTCTCCGCCACGGTACCTGTCTTGAAAGTCAGAGGGAACGGACTGAAGTCGAAACCAACATTATTGGTGCCGGTTGGTCCCTTTATCCAGTCCGTACCTACCAGATTCTCGTGGGTTTGTACCAGGGTAGTCAAACTGGACGGGTGAACGATAGCCGGGTCAAAGCCTCTTGGCTCACTCGTCGGGACAACTGTATACACCCCCCCGTATTTCGGCTTCTCCACCATTCTTCCCAGCGAGTCCTGTACCATCTCCGGTCCGGTGGGCGTAGTGGGGGTGGTCGGTGTTGTTGGCGTGGTAGGCGTCGTCGGGGCAGTGGGTGTCGTCGGTGTGGTTGGCGTCACCGGTGTTGCCGGGGCGCAGGACGCCAGCAATAGTGATAGTACCATCAGGCAGCTTACCACCAACCAGCTTAGCTTCCTTCTCATTATTCTTCCTCCAAAATGATAATGCTTCTGCTGCAATGTTAATTATTTCATGACGGGACTCTCCTGCTTGCGTAAATATTGAATGTGGAGGTTTTGCTTTTGAAAAAACATTACCCCACTTTAATGAATCTAAATTAAAACATTCAGTAACATATTTTGTCAAGTTTTGAACGGGAATCCTTTTATAGATTACAAAAAAGTGACAAAAACGTTATAAAGAGAGCAAGAATGGGACGGTGATTCAACAATGGAACAGGGGACGTCCCTGGAGACTTCATCCGGTATGCCGGGCTACAGGCGCGCTGAATCTTCCGTGGGGTAGAGATGGGGTGAGTGGAGGGATTTGAACCCTCGATCTCCAGGGCCACAACCTGGCGCCTTAGACCACTGGGCTACACTCACCATGGGAAGGGCTTGGCTTTGGTGGCAGTGCCTATTATAGCGGAAAGACCCCTCTCTTTTCAATGAGTTCAATGATATCACCAACCAAAACTGTATAGAGTACTACGATAAAAGGGCTAATTGACGCCAACAGGCGGCACGACTTATAATAAGTCAGTAACCAAATGAGGTAAAGGTAACATGACACAGGTGAATGTATCCCAGCAACTTAAAGCCGAGATAGGTACAACGCGAAGTTACCAGATGAGTGAGGTAATGGATATCGGCGGGGATAGCAGTCTGGTTCACGGTGAAATCAGGCTGATGCGTACTGACCGGGGTATCATGGCTAAGGGTACACTACACGCCAGGATTGAGCTGACCTGCAGTCGCTGTCTCAGTCTATTCCGGTACCCCCTTACTTTGGATATCGAAGAGGAATATTTTCCGACCATAGATATCATTACCGGCAACTCAATATCTTTACCTGATGAACCCGAGTGCTTCACTATTGATGAGCATAACATCCTTGATTTAACCGAGGCGATACGCCAGTATGCGCTACTGGCTACCCCGATGAAACCCCTCTGCCGGACTGATTGCGCCGGTTTATGCCCCGTATGTGGTCGTAATCTGAATCAGGCAGATTGCGACTGTCCGGCACAGGTGATTGACCCACGCTGGTCCAAGCTCAGGGAACTGGTAATGGCTAACCAGCAATCTTCAGTAATGAAACAGAAAGGAACTAATTAACTATGGGTGCTCTGCCGAAACGAAAATACGCCAAGGCACGCCAGGGCGAAAGGCGTGGCCATCTCAAACTATCTCCTCCTTCCCTGACTTCCTGCCCTCAATGTCACAGCCCCAGGCTGTCTCATCATGTCTGCCCCGTCTGCGGTACTTATGATGGCAGGGAAGTCATCGAGATTAAGACCGCGGGAAAGAAGCCCGGTTAAGGAACTTTGAACCGGCTAAACGCTGCTATCTGCGGGACTTCGGGTTTATTGAAAGAAACCATAGCTGAAATAACGGGTACCGCTCCTGAAAGTCTGACGGCGAGGACTGGTAGTGACTGAGATGTTGAAGGTAGCCTATGTCTTTCCCGGTCAGGGTTCTCAATGGGTAGGCATGGGGCGTGACCTTTATGATAGCTTCGCTTCAGCCAGGGTTATCTTTCAGCAGGCTGATGAGGTTCTGGGCTTTCCTATATCCCGTTTGTGTTTTGAGGGGCCGGACGATGACCTCCGCCTGACCATCAATACCCAGCCGGCACTGGTGACGGTTAGCCTGGCCTGCTTAAATACCATCCGCAACATGGCTGGTGGCGGTATAACACCGCCGTCCTTTGTTGCCGGTCACAGCCTGGGTGAGTACACGGCACTGGCCGCGGCCGGTGTCATTGATTTTACCACTGCCATTTTTCTGGCGCGAGAGAGAGGACGGCTGATGCATCAAGCCGGTCTGAAGAGACCGGGGGGTATGGTCGCCGTCATCGGGCTTGATGAGGCCTCGCTGGCTGAAGTGTGTCAGGAGACTGGCACCCATATCGCCAATTTTAACTGCCCGGGACAGATGGTAATCAGCGGAGCGGTAGAGAACCTGCCCAGGGCTGCCGATTTAGCCAAAGCCAGAGGAGCCAGCCGCGTCATCCCTTTACCGGTAAGTGGCGCCTTTCATACGCCACTGATGCAGCCGGCCGTGGACGAGATGGCGGAGACCATCGCCGGTCTTGACTTCCGGGACCCCGATGTGCCGATTGTCGCTAACGTCACTGCTCAACCACTGACCAGCGCCGAGCAGATAAAAGAAGAGCTCCTGAACCAGCTGTGTCAAGGGGTGCAATGGCAACGCTCTATAGAATATATGATAGCTGATGGCGTTACCACCTTCATTGAGATTGGGGCGGGCAAGGTGCTCAGCGGTCTGGTTAAACGAATAAGTAAGGAAGTTAATACCCTGAATATCGGTGATGTTGACGCTATTATGAGTCTGGGTGCGTCAACCCCCTGACCTCTTTATCTTAATTCTATAATACTTGCTGGAGGAATCATGGACCTTTCTAATAAGGTAGCTATAGTTACGGGCAGCGGGCGGGGCATCGGGCGGGCCATCGCCCTGAGACTGGCCGAGGCGGGGGCAACCATTGTTATCAATGACGTCGGTGACGCCTCTTATGCTAACGGCGTGGCCGAAGAGATCAAAAGCCTGAACCGGGAGAGCCTGGTTGTTCTGGCTGATGTTAGCCTGTCGGCAGATGTAACCAGGCTGATAGAGACCGCGATGAACACTTACGGCCGGATTGATATCCTGGTAAACAATGCCGGCATCGCCCGTGACCAGCTTCTGCTACGTATGACGGAGGAAGACTGGGACAGGGTATTAAATGTCAATCTGAAGAGCGTTTTTCTCTGCACCAAGGCTGTCTTGAGACCGATGATCAAGCAGCGCTGGGGGAGGATCATCAGCCTCTCCAGCATCGTCGGACTGGTGGGCAACACCGGCCAGGCGAACTATGCCTCAGCCAAGGCGGGCATTATCGGCTTTACCCGCACCATCGCCAAGGAGGTGGCCTCCCGCGGCATTACGTCTAATGCTATCGCCCCCGGCTTTATTGATACAGGCATGACCCAGCAACTGGAAGAGAAACAGAAACAGGAACTTCAGAGTCGCATCCCGCTTGGCTACCTGGGCACACCGCGTGATGTGGCGGAGTCAGTCGCTTTCCTGGCTTCCGAAGAAGCCAGGTACATTACCGGTCAGGTCATTAGTGTTGATGGCGGCATGTCCATAGTTTAGACGGGGCAGTTGCCGTAAACCCGCCGTACAGCCAGCTTTTTCCTGTGTAAAGATACGGGTAATGCTGTCCTGCGGCGAGAAACTAAAGTGATTGACCTGGTATTGCCTATCTGCTAAACTCAAACTGGAATACGGGGAGGGTAGTTAATGGTCGGGCCACGGCGAAGAGCCAGAGGTTTGGCGCTCCAGGCGCTATATGAGATTGATGCTACCGGGCACGGGGCGGAAGAGGTGCTGGCCCGTCTTCTCACTGAGAGGAAATTAACTGAAGAAAACGCCAAATTCAGCCGCGGGCTGGTGATGGGCGTAATCCAGAATAAAGAAGGAATTGACGAGAATATCAAAAAATTTGCCCCCATGTGGCCTTTAGATCAAATCCCGACAGTTGACCGGAATATCCTGAGGCTTGCAATATTCGAAATTTTACTTGATAATAAGGTTTCAGATAAGATAGCGATAAATGAGGCGGTCGAACTGTCCAAGGCATTTGGCAGTGATAATTCAGCCAGATTTGTTAACGGCGTCTTGGGTTCAATCAGCTCTCTGGTCAAATAGGAAATTTTCAGAAAGGGGGGTAGAAAGTGGCTTCTATTTTTGAGCGTGTCAAAAAGATAATCGTGGATCAGTTGGGTGTGGATGAGGAAGAGGTAGTACCTACAGCTAATTACGTTGATGACTTGGGTGCTGATTCTCTGGACCTGGTAGAACTGATAATGTCTTTAGAAGAAGAGTTCAGTAACTCGACTCAGAAAATTGAAATCCCGGATGAGGATGCTGAGAAGATAATTACCGTTCAGGACACTGTTGATTACATCAGAGACCTGGGCGTTCAGGAGTAACAGGCAGGGAAGTCAATTTGATTAAGGCCGTTTTCTTCGACTGGTTTAATACCCTGGCCCGCTATGACCCCCCACGGGAAAACATACAAAGTCAGGCTCTTCAGGAATTCGGTATTAATATTCCGCCACAAAAAATAGTGACCGGCCTTCTGGTTGCCGACCGGAATTACCTTGAGGAAAATGCCGTTTCCCCGGTACGGAAAAGGAGCCCTGCAGAACAGGACAGGATTTTTACTCGCTACCAGCGGACGATATTAACCGAAGCCGGGATTAATATCGCTGAGGGGTCTGACATACTGGTAAAAATCCTGAAAAGGGCGCAACAGTTATCTCAGGGGTTGACTTTCACTCTGTTCGATGACGTACTGCCAGCCCTTAAGCTGCTGAAGGCGCGCAACCTGGTACTGGGCCTGCTCAGTAATATCGACAAGGATATGAGTCCTGTCTGTCGCGAACTGGAACTGGAACCCTACCTTGACTTTACCGTCACCTCCGCAGAGGTGGGCGTGGACAAACCGGAACCGCCCGTTTTCCTGACCGCCCTAAAGAAAGCGGGAGTAGACCCTGCCGAGGCGGTACACGTAGGTGACCAGTACCAGATAGATATCATCGGGGCGAGAGGGGTAGGCATCAACCCCATACTTATTGACCGCTATGACCTGTACCGGGAGGAAACCGACTGCCCCCGCATCCGCAGCCTGGATGAATTAACGGATTATCTCCAGTAGTGCCTTCAATAAGCACCTTATCCTGTTATGATGCCGGCCTGGCTACCTTTAACTTCCGGCGTAAGATTCACCGAAACAGTAAGACACCGGCGGGGGGATGCGCCGTTACTTCAGCGCCAGTTCCACCATGGTAACGCCGGCTCCTCCCTCTCCATAACCGCCCGGCCGGTATGACCTGACCAGCGGGTGTCTGCCCAGTTGCTGGCGGACTACCTGGCGTAGAGTCCCCGTCCCCTTACCATGTATCACTCTAACCCGGAATAGACCGGACATAAAAGCATCATCCAGGTATTTATCCAGTTTTAACAGGGCATCTTCCGCCGTCAAACGGCGCAGGTACACTTCATTAACCATATCTGTTCCTTTATCCAGTACAGGCTAATTCTAGCACCAGTTGCTAATATTGGAAAGTCAACGACCGGCGCAGTGAACGGGTAACGGGTTCTTGACAAGGCTTACATTTATGCTATACTGTACTCACTTTTCGTCGGTTTGTCGCCTGAGCAACCTCGTAACCAGTTGTGGGGGAAACTGTCTGTTGGTATCAAAGGGGTATTAGTGAGCGAAAAAACCTTGAGCCTGAGCCAGCCACTTTGGGGACTTCCGGAACCGGGTAACCTGAATCTCAAGACAACAATCTATTGAAGGAGGGGAACAATATGAAGTTAATCGATCTGACAATGCCACTTTATGAAGGCATGCCGGCGGGGTATGGCCATATGGCTTTCAAAAATAACCCCCTGTGGCCGGACGCGTTTAAGATGGCGGAGACCCGCTCATTCGATACTTCTGGTTCGGAGTTTCATGTTTTTTCTATCTTCTGTGAACCGGGTACCAGATTTATCCTGCCCAGCTTTATGAAAGAATACCGGTACGGGCCGACCATTGACACTGTGGACATAGAAAGGATAGTGCTCCGGGATGCGGTTGTCCTTGATGTGCCCACGGGAGCGGAGACGGACATCGCCGCCGAGAAACTTGAAGAGGCTTTTAACAAAGCGCCGGTAAAGAAGGGAGACGCCCTGCTGGTCCGCACCGGCTGGGGGAATGATGAGCGGTATCTCAAGATGGGACATGAGTACCGGGAGAAGGGCCCCCACTATAGCGCGGCCGCGGCGGATAAGTTAATGGAGCTACTGGCGAAGAACCAGAGTGACATGTGGCTATATGATAACTGTGATATGGGCGGCACCGATAAGAAAACCGGTCAGTTCTACGGGTTCACCATCCGTGACGGGCTGATAGCCATCGGGGGAATCGTCAATGCCGGCGCCATCACCAAACCGCGGGTAAAGTTAATAATCTCGCCGATGAAGTCGGCTGGTTGCCACATGGGGCCGGCCAGGGTAGTAGCGGTTGAGGAGTAGGCTAACGTCACTTTTTGGGTCGGTTATTTAAGGAACACGTTTTTATCAGGCTGGCTGAGGTTTTAGAGAACAATTTAATCGGGAACCTGGAATACTTACTAAAAGGAGGGGAGCAAATTGAAAAAGATTGATTTGACCATGCCGCTTTATAACGGGCAGCCTTCTCAGTATGGTCATATGGGCTTTAAGGCTCATGACATCTGGCCGGAATCATATAAGGCTACTGAGACGATGTCCTATGAACCGAGCAATATGAAATTTCATGTTTATACCATTTTTTGCGAACCGGGGACCAGATTTATCCTGGCCAGTTTCCGGAAAGACTACAAGGATGATGTGACACTGGAGAATGTCGACCTCAACAAGCTGATATTCCGGGATGCGGTTATCCTTGACATACCCAAGGGAGATGATGAGATAGTAGAGGCAGACGAGCTTGAGGCGGCTTTCAAAAAAGCGCCCTACCAGAAGGGAGACGCTCTATTAATTAGAAGCGGCTGGGGAGACCACGAGCGCTATTTCAAGATGGGGCACCTATGGAGTGATAACGGCCCCCACTTCAATGCCGCCAGCGCTGAAAAACTGATGGAAATCATGGAGAATAACGGGACTGATATGTACCTGTATGATCTCTGTGATATTGCCGGTCTGGATAAGAAGACGGGGAAACGGGGCGGTTTCGCTATCCGCCGCGGGCAGATGGGCATAGGAGGCATTATCAACTGTGGTCAAATCACCAAACCGAGGGTGAAGTTGATAGTCATGCCGCTTAAAATCAAGGGTGCTCACATGTGTCCGTGCTCGGTGATAGCTCTTGAAGATTAGCCGCTACCCCTGAAGAGGCAGGAAAAATAATATATCCTTATTAGTTGAGGATGCGAATCAAGATGAGGGCTACTCGAGTTCATGACGGTGAGTTTAAAAAATTTGTTATGAGATTGAGTAGCCCTCTGAGTTGTTTGGTGCCTGGTTATTCGAAGTCAAGACGAATTCACCCGGCGGAAGCAATGCTGTCGTTGAGTTGTTCTGCCGTTTTTGATTAAGAGCTGTGTCAACAGTTCTCCGGATATCCCGGAGAAAGTCCTGAAGGCACTAATGATATGGAAGGATGTATTTTTGTTTGCTTGTGCGCGGACAACTTTGCTATAATTATTATGTGATGTTACTGAAGCCTGGCGTTACGCAGTGGCTGATGCTTGGCCAGTGAAGTTAAATAAAGGGGCAGGATAATGTTGTCCCGAATTGTAAAGGGGGGTAAATGGAACGACGAAATACAACTGCAATGAATGGGGCTAAAGCTTCCAGGGAGCTATTCAAGGAAGTTATCGAGCTGGAGCTGTGCCCGCAGTGCGGGGGCTGTACCGGTGGTTGTCCCTATCTGGTGCCTTATAAAGGCAGAATAGTACTGATGGATGCCTGCAATCTGAACGATGGGCAGTGTTACGAATACTGTCCTCGCACCCATACTGACCTGGAAGCGATTAACCAGAAAGTTTTTGGCGTACCCTATGGCGCCAGCGAGATAGGTGTGTTCAAGGACATATTCCTGGCCCACTCGGCGGATGCGCAAATTCACGAGAAGGGACAGGACGGTGGGACTGTAACCACTCTATTATCGGTTGCTCTGGATGAGGGGATGCTTGATGCCGTTGTCGAGACCAAACTGGATGCTGATAAAAGACCGCATGGCTTCCTGGCCCGGAATAAACAGGACTTGCTGGACTGTGCCGGCGTTAGCTATGAGCCGAGTCCGGTACTGGAGACCCTCAACCGTCTACCCAAAAACAGCGCTGAAAAATTGGGAATGGTTGGTGTGCCCTGTCAGATAGCCTGTCTGCGGAAGATGCAACTGGATCCTCCCCGGAACCGGGTAGATGTGAATAATGTCAAGCTGGCGATCGGGCTGTTCTGCGGCTGGACGCTGGCTCACGGGTTCCATGAGTTTATGCATGAGCACTTTGACCTGGCTCAGGCAACTAAATTTGACGTTCCCCACCACCCCGCTCATACCTACGATGTCTATACGGACTCAGGTATTCAGTCGGTGGAGATAGATGATATCGGCCCTTACATCAATCATGCCTGCAGCTACTGCTTCGATATGACCGCCGAGTTTTCTGATATCTCGGTAGGTTCGGGGCGCGCCGCGTTCAAGGGCTGGAACACGGTTGTTGTGCGCTCTCAGGCGGGCGCCGAGCTGGTGGAAAAGGCTAAAGCTAAAGGGGCGCTGGTGACCCAGCCGATTCCTGAGGATAGCGTGATTAATCTGAAGCGGGCCTCATTGAATAAGAAGAAACGGACCATAAGTAACCTTACCGCCATGAGTGGTGATAAAGATGACCTGGGCTATTTAGAGGTATCACAGGAATTCATCACCAGGTTCTTGGCCTAGGATAGGTAGTAAACTAAGGAGGTAAACTGTAATGGCGGATATTGATGTCAATGCTCCGGGCACGACGGAGCTTTTGATGGGTAACGAGGCTATTGCCCGTGGAGCACTGGAAGGGGGGGTGGGCTTTACCGCCGCCTATCCGGGGACACCCTCGTCTGAAATTCTGCCGACTATCGCCGCAGTGGCCAAGCGGAACGGAATCTATGCGGAATGGTCGGTTAATGAGATGGTAGCCATGGAAGCGGCTGCCGGCGCTTCTCTGGGTGGTATCCGGGCGATGGCGGTGATGAAGGCCAATGGAGTGAATGTCATCTCCGACTTCCTGTCCAACCTGGTGATGAGGAGCATCGGCGCCGGACTGGTACTGGTCAGTGTTGATGACCCGACGGGCAGAAACAGTTCCGCTGAAGAGGATACCCGGCCGATTTCCAAATGGCTGGATATCCCGATGCTTGAGCCCGGTGATTTTCAGGAAGCCAAGGACATGACAAAGTGGCTCTTTGAACTTTCCGAGCAGGTGGATTGTCTCTGTATGCTTCGCAGCGTCAGCAAGATTGCTCATACCAGAGGCAACGTGTTGCTGGGTGAGATGCCGGAGCGGAAGCTTCACGCGAATTTCAATATCAGCGGGGGAAGCGGAGCCAGAGGTAAGCACGCCCATGCTCTCCTGCACGATAAACTGAAGAAAGCGCAGGAAATTTTCGAGTCGTCGCCGTTTAACAAGTATGTCGGGCCGGACAAGCCGGAACTGATGATTGTCACCTGTGGCAGCGGCTGGCTGTATTCTCAGGAAGCGGTGAAGGTCTTGAAACTGGAAGATAAGGTGGGTATCCTGAAGATAGGTACCCTCTGGCCGCTTCCGGACAAATTCGTGGCCAAGCATCTGAAGAAGGCAGACAAGGTTCTGGTTGTTGAGGAAATTGACCCCTTCCTGGAGCGGAGCGTGATGGAACTGGCAGCCAACGTGAAGTTTGACGGGGCGACCCCAATCTTCTATGGTAAACGCTCCGGGCATATCGAAGATTTCGGAGAGCAAATGCCGGATACGGTGATTAAGGCGATAACCGAGGTATTGGGGATTACTTATGAGCCCCGTCCCGCTGAATACGCTCAGAAGGCTAAAGCTGTTCTGGAGAGTGAAGTTATCGCCCGCAGCGGGACGGTATGTCCCGGCTGCCCCCATAAAGCCAGCTACTGGTCAATAAAGAACGCCCTGAGGCTGGATGGCCGTTACGGATTTGTTACCAGTGACATCGGCTGCTACGCGGTGGGGTTGAGCGCGGGTGGTTATTCCGTCGCCAAGACCCACTATTGTATGGGAGGCGGCATCGGCGTGGCTAATGGTTTCGGGAAACTGGGGCAGTTCGGTTTTGACCAGCCGGTGATTGCTGCCTGCGGCGATTCCACCTTCTTCCACGCCGCTATCCCGGGACTGATCAACGGTATCTATAACAATTCGAACTTTGTCCTGGTCGTCTTTGATAATAGCGCCACGGCGATGACCGGTTTTCAGCCTCATGCCGGAACCGGCAGGAATGCTATGGGTGAGCCGGCCAGAAAGGTAAGCATTGAGGCGGTCTGCCGCGCTATCGGGGCGCGGGTTGAAGTGTGTGACCCGTTTGACCTGGATACTGCCCGTGATACCCTGCTCGATGTGATGGCTGACGAGGGTAACGGCCCCAGGGTAGTCATCATGGTACGCGAGTGTGAACTGCAAAGGGCCAGGAGAGAAGAACCTCCCTACCGGGTCTATATCGACCCTGACAAGTGCCTGGGCGATGACTGTGGCTGCGACTTGCTGTGCAGCCGGGTTTTCCTCTGTACCGGTCTCAGGTATAACCCGGAGACGGGCAAGTCAGAGATAGATGACATTATCTGCGCCGGGTGCGGCGTGTGCGCGGATGTTTGCCCCCATGGGGCCATCATCAGGGTGCCCTACGTAACCGAGAAGAAAGAATTGGCGGAGGGAGTAGGAGTAAAATGAAGAAATTGGTCAAGGATCCCCTGAACGTAATTATTATCGGTGTCGCCGGACAGGGTAATGTGGTGATATCCTATCTGATCAGTCAAGCTTTGATGAGGGACGGGTACCTGGTCAGTTTCGGAAATGTTTACGGCTCCAATCAGCGGGGCGGCCCGGTGATGAACTACGTCAGGATTTCCCAGGAAATAACGTACGGCCCGTTTATCCCCGAGGGGCATGGCGATATTATTCTGGGTATGGAACCGGTGGAAGCCCTGCGGATGCTGGGAGAGTACGGTAACCCGGATGTGGTCACCATAGTCAACCCCAGGCCGATATACTCTATCGATATTTCGGGCACGGGCGCCTATCCTGAAGTGAGTAAAGTCATTGATACCATCAAGAGCATGTCAGCTAAAACCTGGGTGATAAATGCTACCGATGAAGCGCAAAAGCTGGGTAACCCTATTCTCTCCAACGTGATTCTGGTCGGCGCCCTGATTGGATCGGGTGGGTTGCCGCTGGACCGGAGTTCCATAGAGCCGATATTAAAGGAGCGCTTCCCCAAGGCATTTGAGCTTAATATGAAGGCCTTCGACAGGGGTGTGGAGTTAGTGACGGCTTCTTAGAAGCGGTTGGTTACCTTTGCAGGCGGTGGTGGACATTGACTATAGAATTGGGGTAGTATAGTGCTGATGCGTATTTTTCTCCCTGCCGGTCAGAATTTGACGCATTAGTTAAGATGCGGTAATATTGGTGATAATTATAGGTAAGAATCAGTCCATGGTTGTCGTAAAGTTTAAGCTTATCGGGAGTTGGCGTGAGTACCTTTGAACCGAAGATACTGGGTTTCTGTTGCAGTTGGTGTTCTTATGCCGCGGCTGATTTAGCCGGTGTTTCACGGACTCAATATGCCCACAATATCGTTATTGTCAGGGTAATGTGTTCCGGCCGGGTAGACCCTAAATTCGTCATCAGCGGTTTCCTCAGTGGCGCTGATGGCGTCATGGTCCTCGGTTGCCATCCGGGGGACTGTCACTACACTACGGGTAACTATGAGGCGATGAATGCGGTGGTTGAGACCAGAATGTTATTGAACTATATCGGTCTCGACCCCGGCAGATTGGCGCTGGACTGGGCATCGGCGGCGGAGGGCGGCCGCTTCGCGGAGATGGTGAACAGTTTTACCGAACAGGTTAGAAAGCTCGGGCCGCTGGGTTCGGCGGAGGAAATGAGCGCCGAGGAACTGGAGTTCGAGTTGAAGGCAGCCAAGCTAGCCGCGGAAAGCAGACGGCTGCGGGGAGTCAGCGGCAAGCAGACGGAGTTTACTACTGAAGGCAACAAGTACGGTGAGGTCTTTACCCGGCATGAAATGGACCGGGTGCTGGAAGGCGTCATCGCCGATGAGATACCGATAAGTAAAATATTATTACTGACGCAGGAAGAACCTCTCTCGGTCAAGGAGATTGCCGGCAGGATAGGGGTCAGTTCCCCCCGTGTCCTCAAATATGTGGTCGCCTTGAGACGTAAGGGCTTCCTTGAGCTTGACGGCATTAAAGAAACTTCGCCATTGTATGTGGCCTCAGCTAAAGGAAAGGATTAATGGCAGGTAAAAACACCGTAGTAATTATCGGGGGTGGTGTAGCCGGGGTAAGAGCGGCCTTAGAGCAGGCCAAGGCCGGAAAGAAGGTCTATCTGGTGGGAAGGGAGGCCAGCGTCGCCGGTGAAAGCATACTGCCCGGTGAGAGTCTGGCACCGGATGACCTGTTTACCGGCGCTGACCTGGCGGAACTGAGACAGAATAGTAACATTGAAGTAATTACTAACGCTGAGGTGAAGAGGGTTGCGGAAAAGGATGGCGGGTTCAAGGTCAGGGTCAGGCAAAAACCAGCGAGAGTCATTGATGGAGAATGTGATAATTTTTGTAACGCTCTCGGCATCTGCCCTGTAAGTCTGGAGGATGAAACCAACGGAGGTCTTACTTTACGTACCGCTATCGATTTCTCCAATCGGGAGGCGGATGTTTATAACATCGTCAGGGAAAATATGCCTATCTGTCAGCAGACCTGCCCGGTGCATCTGGATGTCCGGGGCTATGTTGGCCTGATTGCTGACGGAAAATTTGAGGAGTCGCTGGCACTGATACGGCAGCGGCTACCTTTCCCCGGAGTCTGCGGGCGTATCTGTACCCATCCCTGCGAGCTTGTCTGCAACCGGGGAATACAGGACCAGGCGATCGCTATCAGGTCGCTGAGGCGTTTCGTTTGTGATTATGAAATAAAGTCGGCGCGGCGGCGGAGACCACCGGCAAGACCCAATCCGCGTGAGGAGAAGGTGGCCATCATCGGCGCCGGACCGGCCGGTCTCACCTGCGCTAATGACCTGGCCTCAAAAGGTTACCGGGTTACCGTGTTTGAGGCGCTGCCGGTAGTCGGGGGAATGCTGGCGGTTGGTGTTCCCGAGTACAGGTTGCCCCGGGAGATATTACAGCGAGAAGTTGACGCCATAACCGACCTTGGCGTGGAAATCAAGACCGGTACCCCTATCGGTAAAGACCTGAGTATTGATGACCTTTTCGGGCAGGGCTTCAAGGCGGTATTTGTCGCTGTCGGCGCTCATCTGAGCCAGAAGCTGGGAGTACCGGGAGAAGACGCTGAGATGGTGATCAATGGAGTGGACTTTCTCAGAGAGATGAACCTGGGCAAAAAGGTTAAGATCGGAGAAAAGGTGGGCGTGATTGGTGGCGGTAATGTGGCTATTGATGCCGCCCGCTCAGCTCTCCGCATTGGGGCCAAGAAGGTGTTCCTGCTTTACCGGCGTACCCGGCAAGAGATGCCGGCTACTGAAGAAGAGATTGAGGCGGCTGAGGAGGAGGGTGTGGAAATTCAGTACCTGGTGGCGCCGGCTGAGGTTCTCGTCAGCGGCGGTAAGGCGAAAGGGATAAAGTGCACCCGTATGGAGCTGGGGGAACCGGATGCCTCGGGAAGAAGACGCCCGGTACCGGTTAAAGGTTCTGAGTTTGATATTGAACTGGATACAATTATACCGGCCATCGGCCAGGCTACAGATGTATCCTTCCTCGGTAAAGGTGGCGGTATTGAGACGACGAGAAGGGATACGTTTCTGGTTGACCCGGATACGCTGGCGACAACCCGTGATGGCGTCTTTGCCGGCGGTGATGCGGTTACCGGCCCGGCGACAGCTATCGGGGCTATTGCCGCCGGTCATAAAGCGGCCGATTCGATTATCCACTATTTGGGGGGAGAGTAAAGCGATATGGCGGAGCGTAGCGGAAGATATCTGATAGAATTCAAAGACGTCCCCACCGAACGCCAGAAGCTACCCGAGCTTCCGGTTGAAGAGAGGGTAACTAACTTTGATGAGGTGGAGCTTGATTTTAGTCAGGAGCAGGCGATGGCGGAGGCGGTACGTTGTTTGAGTTGCCGCCGCTGTATCGGTTGCGCCTTATGTCTGGCGGCCTGCCACAACAAGGGGATTGACTTCAGTCAGGTTGATAATGATATCGAAATTGAGGCTGACTCGATAATAATCGCCCCCGGCGTGGAGAGAACCCCGGCTTATATCGATGAAAAATATGGCTACGGGAAATTCACTAACGTGGTCACCTTCGCCCAGTTTGAGCGTATCCTGAGTGATAATGGCGTTTATGACGGGCTGGTGCTGCGTCCCTATGATGGTGAAATACCGACCAGGATTGCTTTTGTCCCCGTGGGACTTTATCTGGATGCCAGCGCTCTGGCACGCGCCGCTAAAGCAGCCCTGGCCGCCCACCGCAAGATCCCGAATCTGGAAGAAACCCATCTCTTCTTTGCTGATGCTGAATCTTATCAGGCTGAACTGAAGAAGGAACTGGGCGGAAAGGCCAGGATCAGTCTGGGCAGCGGGGAGGTATCAGCCATCACTGAGAACGGGGACACCCGAAACCTGGTTGTGGAATATGATGATAATGGCAAAACCATGAAGGAAGAGTTTCAACTGGTGGTTTTAGTCACCGCTTACGAACTCCCCGATGATATCAAAGACCTGGTGGCCAGCCTGGGTGTAGATTTAGCCAACTCACGGTTCCAGGATACCGCCGACGCTTCATTACTGAAAACAGCCAGAGAAGGACTCTCTTTCACCGGTCTTGGTTTCTCCGGATAAATCAAGGCGGGAAAACAAACTCATCCCGGAAGCAAGCTCCTCCTCTACCGGGCTGATTTCTAAAAAGCAAGAAGGGCGAGATTACTCGCCCTTCTTGCTATATTATCACTCAGTTCTGAGCTATTCTCTTTATCCCGCCGGATGTTTAGACCGGTTGCAGTTCCTTTTCCTTGCCCGCGGGCGTCCTGAATGCGGTCTCAATCTGCGTGAAAATCTGCTCGTCATTGAAGTGCTTGAGGGAGGCGGCCCCGGTGGGGCATTTGACGTTACAGATACCGCACGATTTACAGACTACCGGGAAGACCTTGGCTTTCAAGCCTTCCGGTGACTCCTGCATCTCTATCGCTTTGAACGGGCAGACGGAGGCACAGATGCTGCAGCCGATGCACTTCTCCTCGTCAATCTCACAGATCGTACCGGTGGATACAATCGTTTCTTTGGAGAGGATGGTGGCGGCCCTGCCAGCGGCTCCGTAAGCCTGGCTTATTGTCTCCGGCATATACTTGGGGAAGTGGGCGATACCACAGACGAAAATCCCGTCCACGGCGAAGTCCACCGGGCGCAGCTTTACGTGGGCCTCCAGGAAGAAGCCGTCCTGGTTCAGGGGTGCCTTGAATTGCTGGGATGTTTCTTTATTGCTGGCGGCGGGAATAACCGCGGCCGCCAGCGCCAGGGTGTCGGTATCAATAGCTACCTTCTGCCCTAAAATGGGGTCGGTTACGGTAACCCTCAAGGTGGGCTTGCCACCGACTTCGATGACTTCCACCTGCGGCTTGTCGTCAGCCTCGTAGCGGATGAACTTTACGTCCTGGTTGGCCGCTTCCCGGTAGTAGTCCTCTCTAAAACCGTAGGTCCTCATATCGCGGTAGAGGATGTAGATGTCCATATCGGGTTTTTTCTCTTTTAGCTTTAGCGCATTCTTAATCGCTTGACCACAGCATACCCGGCTGCAATGGGGCCGGTCTTCCTGCCGGCAGCCGACGCACTGTATCATCACCAGGCTCTGTGAATCGAGTAACCTGGCGTCATCTTTGGCGATTAGCTCCTCGAGTTCGAGGAGGGTAACCACCCTCTCGTCCTTACCGTAGAGATATTCCGCCGGTTTGTACTCTTCGCTGCCAGTGGCGATAATGGCAACGCCGTGCTCTATTTCCGTTATTTTGTCTTCGGACATTACTTTAGTCACAAAGTTTCCGACATAGCCGGAGTTACTGATGACCGCGGTTTTGGTCAGAAGTTCAATCAATGGGTGCTGCTGAACCCGCTGGATAAGGTTGTTCAGGTAAGCGGGCACATCCATTCCGTCCAGGGTGTAGTGTATTCTGCGGGCGACTCCGCCCAGCTCCGCCTCTTTCTCAACCAGGGTGACGGGGAACCCTTGCTCGGCCAGGCTCAGGGCGCTGACCATGCCAGCCAGACCGCCACCGAGTACCAGCCCTCTCTTGTTGACCGGGACCTCGTACTCTTCCAGGGGCTGCTGCTTCATGGCGCGGGCTACCGCCATCCGGGTGATATCTTTGGCTTTCTGGGTGGCCTTCTCTTTTTCCCGGGCATGCACCCAGGAAGACTGTTCCCGCACGTTAGCCATGACGAAGAGATATTTATTAATACCGGCTTCGCGGAGTGTGTCCTGGAATACCGGCTCGTGGGTGCGGGGAGTACAGGCGGCAACGATGACCCGGTTGAGCCCCTTCTCTCTGATGGTGTCGGATATGCCTTTCGCCGTGTCCGAGGAGCAGGCGTAGAGGTTATTTTCCACATGCACCACGTTACCCAGGGTCTTGGCGTATTCCACCAGCTCAGGTATACTAACCACGCTGGCAATATTAGTGCCGCAGTGGCAGGCAAAGACGCCTATCCTCAGTTCCTCTCCGGAGACATCCCGCTCCGGCGGGTATACCCTTTCTTGGGACAGTTTACCGCGCTGTTCGGCGAGTAGCTGGCCGCAGAGAGCGGCGGCGCCGCTGGCAGTCACCACTGACTCGGGAATGTCTATGGGACCCTGGAAAGCCCCGCTGACAAAGATGCCGGGGCGGCTGGTCTCAATAGGACTGAGTTCATTAGTCTTGCAGAATCCGTGATCATTGAGGTCAATGGAGAGCTTCTCAGCCAGCTTTTCAGCGCTGGTTGAAGCTTCCAGTCCTACGGATAAGACCACCAGGTCAAATTCTTCTTCTTTAACTCCCTCGCCCTCGACGGAGTATTTTATGGTCACGTTCTTGCTTTCCGGTATTTCTCTACCTACGGTAACGTAGCTTCTGATGTAGCGTACTCCGGGCATTCTTTCCGCCCGGTTGTAGTACTGCTCGAAGTCCTTGCCGTAGGCGCGGATATCGTTATGAAATACCGTGGTTTCAATGCTGCTGTCGTGTTCCTTGGCCAGGATTACCTGCTTGGTGGTATACATACAGCAGACCGCTGAGCAGTAGCTATTGCCGCCCGGGGTGACCTGCCGCGAGCCGACACATTGAATCCAGGCTATCTTTTTGGCGTGTTTCTTGTCGGAAGGGCGTAACAACTGACCCTCGAAAGGTCCGGCGGCGCATATTATCCGCTCGTATTCCAGGCTGGTGATCACGTTTTGCATCTTGCCGTAGCCGTAGTCCGCCCTCAGCGCCGGGTCAAATACCTGGTAGCCCGGGGCCAGAATTATCGCCCCGACATGGGCCTCTACCTTTTCTTCCTTCATGTAAAGGTCAATGGCATTATTCTTACAAATCGGCACGCAGGATTTGCATTTTCCCTGGAAGAAAAGGCAGGTTGTCTCGTCAATAGTAGAAACGTTGGGGACAGACTGGGCGAAGGGAATAAACAGGGATTTCTTGGTCTTCAGGTTCTGGTTAAATTCGTCCGCAATCTTGACCGGGCAATAGTGATGACATTCACGACAGCCAATACATAGTTCCTCGTCAATGAACCTGGGTTTTCTTCTTAGAGTTACCTGGAAATCTCCGGCTTCCCCTGTTACCTTCTCCACTTCGGTATAGGCCAGAATTTCGATATTGGGGTGCCGGTCACACTCGATAAACTTGGGGGAGAGGATACACATCGAGCAGTCATTGGTCGGGAATGTCTTGTCGAGCTGGGCCATCTTGCCGCCGATGTTGGGCGCTTCGTCAACCAGGAAAACACGGAAGCCGTTATTGGCCAGGTCCAGCGAAGCCTGGATACCGCTGACTCCGCCACCGACCACCATAACGTCCCCCATATTACCGGTGGGGGGGAGTTTTTTCCTTCTACTACCTTGCTGTTGCGTTGTCATTTATCGCTTACCTCCCGTCTTCGGGTTATCTATAGGGCCTCCTGAACAATTTCAGAGAGGTCTTTAACTTCAATAACGTCACTTTTCTCCGTGGTCAGCACACTGTCCTCAAACATGACCATACAGTACGGGCAGGCAGAGGCCAGGGTGCTGGCTCCGGTTTCCAGCGCCTGTTCTATTCGGATATCGGAGAACCTTTCTCCTTTTTTGGTTTCCTCCCAGACGCGGCCGCCGCCGCCGCCGCAGCACAGGCCGTCCTCACGGGAATCAATCATCTCGACCAGTTCCAGTCCCGGAACGCTCTCCAGTATCTGGCGCGGCTCGTCATAAATATTATTGTGCCGTCCCAGGTAACAGGAATCGTGATAGGCCACCTTCTTGTTGAATTCTTTGGTAAATTTCAATTTGCCATCGTTCAGCAGTTCGCTCAAGTACTGCGTGAAATGCATTACCTCGAAATTACCGCCCAGGTCCGGATACTCATTCTTAAAAGTGTGATAGCAGTGGGGTGAGGTGGTAACAATCCGGGTAACTCCGGTATCATTGAAAAGAGCGATGTTGCTTTCGACCAGGCTGCGGAACAGGCTTTCATTGCCGGCTTTGCGGGCGCTCTCGCCGCAGCAGGACTGTTCATTCCCCAGGATACCGAAGTCTACATTTGCCTTGTTCAGGATATCAACCACCGCCCGGGCTACCTTTTGACCGCGGGCATCGTATTCCTGGTAACAACAGGGGAAGTAGAGTACCTCGGTGCCTTTGGTGAAGGTCTTCACGTTCAGGTCTTTTGCCCAGTCAGTCCGCTTTTCCCGGTCTTCCCCCAGGGGATTGCCTACCGCCGATATGTTTTTCACGGCCAGCCTCAGCGGGTCGGGCATCTTGCCGACGCCCACCTCGGCGATGACCTGGCGCAAGGCGCGCCAGACGTCTATTATCTTGACGCCCCTCGGGCACCTTACCACGCAGGCGTTACAGGTGGCACACAGCCACAGGTCTTCACTTTCAAAGTCGACCAGACCCAGTTGTGACTGGTGCATGGTGCGACGGATGAGGAAATTGCGCACCCTGTTCCAGGGGCAGGCGGTGTTACACATCCCGCACTGATAGCAGAACTTGAAGAGGTCGGTTCCACCTTCTTTGATGATGTCAATGACTTCTTTTTCAGGAGTAACTATCTGCATTATTATCCTCCGTCTCCGGGGTCGTTTACTCTGGTAGATAAAGACTGTTCAGGTTGCCATCGGGGGGTACCGTTCCTGCTGACCTGTACATTGGTGCGGTGGTTTTGACTTAAATTGGCGTTCAATGTGACTAAAACTATCCAGACGCCGGGTAATATGTTCCGTACCGACGTCTGAGGTTCCCCCAATCTATATTATCGCTTTCACTATTATGATAGCACAGGCAGATTTCCAAGGCAAATAAAAGCGTGTCTATTCCATGCCTTCATTTGCCTGTTTTCAGTTCCCGGCCGGGGCTGCCCACCTGAGCTATTACTTCCCCAAAGGCTTGATACTGGGTTACCGTTGACTTGACGAAGATGTAGGGCTTGATTTTGTTAACATCCGGCTTGCCATCGGTGAGACAGTCCTCGGAAACGTGGGTCTCTTCGATGGTACCGACAAAGAGCTGGTGAGTCCCCAGGTCCAGGACATGCATGACCTTGCATTCCAGGTTTACGGGGCATTGCTCGATGAGCGGGGCATTCTTCAGCTTGCCGTAAAACACCTTGAAGCGGCAAATATCCAGTTTGTTGGCTTTGGGGCCGGAGTTGGTGCCGCAGTAGTCAGCTTCCTTAATGATATCAACGGAGGGTACATTTACGGAGAAGGTCATGTTTTCCCTGATGCCCTTCTGAGTATGCCGGCTGCGCCTGACCCCTACGGAAATCATGGGAGGCTCGCTGTTAGCGATGCCGCACCAGGCGCAGACCATAAAGCTCGGCTCACCATCAACATCGGCCCCGATTAACATTGCGGGCATCGGGTAAAGCAGTGTCTGGGGCCCCATCTGAATTTTTCCCACCAGTTCTTCCTCCCGGTAACAAAGTTAGACTGTCTTTAGGGACATAAACCGCCTACAGACTGATGCTATTTACTCTAGCTGTTCTCGGGCTGGATGTCAAACTTTTTGAGCTTGGGATTTAACCGGTGGAGGAGTGTCGGAGACAGGCTGCTTGAAAATGTCATTGCGAGACCATTTCATTATAGGCGGAAGGCTTCAGCCCGAAGGCGAAGCAATCCGTGTGGCGGGGAAGCTGCAACCCCTCCCGGATTGCCACGTCGCGGAGTTTACACTGAGCGAAGTGAACGTGCTCCTGGCAATGACAAATAAAACCGACCAAATGCAAACAGAACCGTCTGAAAAGATGCTTTGCGGAGCTTAAAGGGCTATAATATCATCAATGGACAGAGAGAAATTCGAGCAGCTTGTCGCCCTGACCATTCAGGCTTTGCCGGATGAATTCACTCACAGACTCGAAAACATTGTTGTAGTAGTGGAGGACTGGCCCAGTACCGAACAACTACACCGGTTAGGCTTCAGGCATAGTCAGTCCTTGCTCGGGCTGTATGAGGGCGTGCCCCTGACCAAACGGAGCTCTCACTACGGGCTGGTAACGCCTGACAAGATAACCATCTTTCAGAAGCCAATCGAGAGAAAGTGCGGCCAGGATGATACCGGGGTGGCCGATGAGATAGCCAGAGTGGTCAAGCACGAAATAGCGCATCATTTTGGAATAAGCGATGCGCGACTTAAAAAACTTGATATGTAGACCGTACAGTCCCGCTTTCACGGGAATGACATTATATTGTTGGGATAGCGTTATCGGACAGCCTCATACAAGGCTGGTGTTGATGAACTGCAGCCAAGACGCAATAATCGCTCGCAGACATTCGAGACAGTGTGACCGAAAGCCACCTCCTCATTAGTCTGCTTGCTCAAGGTGAATTTCAACCCCCATTTCTAATCGGCCTCAAAATGAACTTTTTTGTCCGAAACCGCATATAGTTATATAGTGATACCGATGGCCGAATTGACAAGTAAATGGCAAACGGGCGATACGACTGCTTTTGAAGCCCTGTTCCGGCAGTACCAGCAGCTTGTGTTCAAGACCGCCTACCTTATCACGGGCACAAGGGAAGAGGCCGAGGATGTCCTGCAGGAGGTATTTGTATCGGTGTGGAGATCGCGTCATACTTTCGACCCGGATAAGGGCAAGCTCACCACCTGGCTGCACAGGATCACGGTCAATAAGTGCCTGGAGAGGCAACGCAAGAAGAAATTGACCTCCGTATCCCTGGAAAGGTTCGATTTACCGGAGGCAGAGGCTAGTGCCGGGGTGCCGGTAGACAGGGCAGAGCAGGAAAGGCTCACAGCGGCCATGGATGTGATGGACAGCAAGCACCGGACGGTGCTGGTATTGAGATACTTCAACGAGCTATCCTACGATGAAATCGCGCACACATTAGGTATTCCTCCGGGGACAGTCAAGTCAAGGATAAATCAGGCGCTGAAGCTACTGCGGGGACAATTCGATCTTCAGCACGGAAAAACGCGCGGGTAGAAGGGGTGAGGAAGTTATGAAGTGCGATGAGATAAGTGAACTGCTGGCAGCATACCTGGATGCAGAGACGACTCCTGAAGAACGGCGTCATCTTGAGACGCACCTGCCCACCTGCGAGAAGTGCCGGGGAGAACTGCGATTGCTGGACTCCACCCGGGAAGATCTGCGCCGGGCGCTCAGGGAAAGGGTCGCTGATGTTGAGCCGTCTCCGCAGGTCTGGGGATGGGTAAGACAGCGTATCGAATCGAAGAACCCGTTTTGGGAAAAGGTCAGCGCCATGATGACCAGTCCCGTATGGCGCGTGGCGATACCGCTAGTCACGGTGTTGATTGTCTTCGGTGCGCTTCTGGGGACGGGAGTTTTGCCCGGGTTCCGGGGCGGTCAAGTCACTACGCCGACAGTCCCAACAACCCCTACCGTACCAACGACACCGACGGTGCCGGCTCCGCAGACACACCCTGGCCTGCCACCGCGAAGCGTTCTGGACCTGGGTATAGTTTCCAATAAGAGCGTTTACTCATTCGGGGAGCTAATCACATTTGAAATATCTATCATAAACGTCAGTCACGCTGCAATAGTGTTCGGTCCCGACCCTCCTACGACACAGATAAAATTGCCCGGCGGGGTTTCGGGACAGGAGCCTGAGCCTGAGACCGTAGCGACCTTTACCCCTGGTTCAGGGGAAGTGAAACTGGAGCCGGGCGGAGAACTGACATGGAGCGTTGCCTGGGACCAGCGAGATAGCCGGGGGCAACAGGTTCCGCCCGGACCCTACTTTCCCAATATAAAGGTAAGCGATATTATCATAGACGGTAAAGCGGGGCCGAGAATTGGGACGGCTTCCGGGATACTGATTCAGCCCCCGCTGGAGCCCGGTGAGAGAGTAGTGGAAGTAAACCAATCTCGTAGCGTGGAGAGCAACGTCTTTACCCTGGAGCGAATCGAGCTAAAGACCGGAGGAATGGATATCTACGCTTCCGTAAGGGCTGCTGATAACGCGTCGGTTAATATATACGTGGTAAACGCCGAAGCTGAATACGGTATCGACGGAGGACCCCTGAAGAAGGCAGGCCCGTCCGAGATTCTGCATAATACACTCCATATCTGGAAAAGCCTGCCCCCTGTCCCTGCTGATGCCGGAGAAATCACCTTTACTATCACCCGTTTCGGTAACCTGGAAGGTCCCTGGGAGTTCAAGGTACCGCTCCAATAAGGAGGTCAAGCAATGAAAAGATTGATAACCGGACTGATATTGATGGCATCATTACTATTGTCGGTTTCCTGCGCTAACCCTGCAACGACCAGCCCGGCAAATCCGGAGTCTGTGCCAACCCAGCCTCCCACCGCCGTAACCGTACCGGGTCTCCCGGGGCAGCCACCGACCGGTCGTGAAAAAGTCTATTCCGTGGAGATAGACCTCGTCCCCTCCAAGACTATTTATCTGCCGGGAGAAACGGTACAAATGGCTCTCACTTTGACCAATGCTTCTATGGGAGAAGTCGAGCCGGTCTACGTCAGTCCACTTCCGCCGGGTATTAATATCGTCATTCCGAACGATAGCGCCGGTACTGCAAAACCGGGGACAAGAGAGTACTACGAGAAAATCACCGGCAGCCGGATAGTAAAGACTTTAGCCGCCGGCACCGGGGAGAAGAAACTGGCGGCAGGGGAGAAGGTAACCTATGACCTGACCTGGGACCAGAAAGACGAAGACGGAAATCAGGCAGCACCCGGCTGGTATTTCTATGAATCTAACATCAATGTCCGCATGGAATCATCCGATGATAGTTTTGGCTCAGGTGTCAGGGAAAGGGCTTTCCTTATCCAGTATCCCCAGGGAGCGATGGAGAAGGTCATCGAGTTGAACCAATTTGTGACCGCCGTCAGCCTGCCCCTTGAAGTGGATGGAGCGACAAAGCAGGGGGACATTACTTTCACGCTCAAGCGAGTGGATCTGAGCCAGGAGAGGTCCAGTTTCTTGATTCTGGTATCATCACCTGATAGTCCGCTCAGCAATTACAAATATGGCTGGGCAAACATTGATATGGATGCCCGCTATGATGTGGACGGCGTTACCAAAGAACTTTCAGCCGAGAAAAGACAATTCACCAATGAAGGAATGGAGATGATGTTCGGCTATGGAAACAGCTACCTCGACCCGGTACCCGACGATGCCAGAGAGCTAACCTTCACTATAACCCGACTTGGGGATTGGCAGGGTCCCTGGGAGTTCAAGGTAGCCCTGGAATAGCTTTCACGTCATTAAAAGGGGAATTTATTAATCCTGCTCATAAAACGGCGCCACCCGGTTCCGGTTGATAGTGCCGCCGAAATAGGGTAAGTTGACGTGTGTTCAGTATTGGTATACACTTATAACAGACATGAATCCAAAGCTTCATATCACAGGTGGAAAACAGACCGGGCTCCCCTTCAATCGCATCACTGGAACACATTACCTCCACCCCGGGGATAACTCTGGCTGGTTTTTTCACCGGAAAGCGGCCGGTTACCCGCGCCAGCGAGCGGCAGGAGACAGCGAGTTCCCAATGCCGAGCACGCAACAAAGCCCTGCCGGCACCTGACACAGCCGGACACCCGGAGGCGGTGATGATCGCCATCGCTTCGGGCGGGCGTAACGGCAAACAGCCGTCAATCCACCCCGGAGAGGAGTTCGCGCTCATTTTTGACAGGCAAATCGCCTTTACCCGTTGACTCACCGCCAGTCTCCAAAAACAAAATCAGAGGAGTTCTTTGTGTCTTTACTGGTAGAGCAAACTGAACAGAATAGCCGGGACGGACTTCTCCGGGAGGTATCCCGGCGGCGTACCTTCGCTATCATATCGCACCCGGATGCCGGCAAGACCACACTGACGGAAAAGCTCTTGCTCTACGCCGGTGCCGTAGAACTGGCCGGGGCTGTCCGGGCGCGCGGTAACCTGCAACATACCGCTTCCGACTGGATGTCCATGGAGAAGCAGAGGGGCATTTCCATTTCGGCAACCGCGCTGGAGATGGAGTACCGCGGATGCCGCATCAATTTACTGGATACGCCCGGCCACCAGGACTTCAGTGAAGACACCTACCGGACGTTGATGGCCGTGGACAGTGCCGTGATGGTGCTGGATAGCGCCAAGGGCATCGAGCCTCAGACGGAAAAACTTTTCCGCGTCTGCCGCATGCGGGGCATACCCATTCTCACCTTCATTAACAAGATGGACCACCCCGGCCGTGACCCGCTGGCGCTGCTCGACGAGGTCGAGAGGATGCTCGGCATCACCGCCGTGCCCTTAAACTGGCCCGTTGGCGATGGTCCTACCTTTCAAGGAGTATATGACCTCCAGGGAGAAAGGGTCCTCCTGTTTCAGCGCACCACGCATAGCCAGTCCCGGGCTCCGCTCCAGGTGACCGGCCTGGACGACCCGTTGCTGCCAGAACTTCTGGGGGAACAGGCGTGCCGAAAACTGACCGAAGATGTGGAACTCCTGGCCGGGACGGTCGCCGGCTTTGACCGGGCGCTTTTCCTGTCCGGCGAGATGACACCCGTGTTTTTTGGCAGCGCCCTGAATAACTTCGGTGTAGAACCTTTTCTGGAAGCCATACTTGACCTGGCGCCGCCGCCTGTCCCCCGGGAGACAGAGGAGGGCATAATTGACCCCAACAGCGAGGTATTTTCCGGCTTTGTCTTCAAGGTACAGGCCAACATCGACCCGCGTCACCGTGACAGAATGGCATTTCTCCGTATCTGCTCCGGCCATTTCCGGAAAGACATGACCGTCTATCATCCCCGCCTGGGACGGGATGTAAGACTATCGCGCTCGTTCCGGCTCTTCGGCCGGGAGCGGGAGACCATTGACGAAGCCTTCCCCGGGGATGTCATCGGCATTGTCAGCCCCGGCCTCTTTACCATCGGCGATACGGTGACGACCGGGAAGCCTATGCCTTTTGCCCGGATACCCCGTTTCCCGCCGGAGCACTTCGGCACGCTGGTCAACGGAGACATCACCCGTTACAAGCAGTTTCACAAGGGACTGCTGCAGCTTGAAGAGGAAGGTGCGGTTCAGGTGCTCCACGCTGAAGACGGCTACAGCCGGGAGCCGGTTCTGGCTGCGGTCGGTGAGCTGCAGTTTGACGTGGTTTTATCCCGGCTATCGGATGAATATGGTGTCAAGGCGCGGATCGACCGGCTGCCTTTCACCTGCGCCAGATGGGTACAGGCTGAAAGCACGGCGCTCGAACAGATATCCCTTTCCCGGCGCTCCAACCGGAGGTGTCAGGACCTCCAGGGACGGTTGGTTATTCTTTTCTCGTCCATATGGGATCTGGAATACTGCCAGAAGGAAAATCCGGACATTGCCTTCATTGAGATGGGCTGAAGGAAAAGCGGGAAAATGACGGGACCCGGAGAGACTACGGGATAAGTTTCGCGGTGCCCCCCCGGCAAACCGGAGCGAGAGGAGGACGCAGCACCATGATAGCAGTGCCACCTGAGGACATGTCCCTCTTGACTGACCTCTACGAGCTTACCATGGCTCAAAGCTACTTCCAGGATAACCATAATGGACAGGCTACGTTCAGCCTATTTATCCGCGGGTATCCGCCCCACCGGGGTTTCTTTGTTTCCTGCGGTCTGGAGGATATCCTGCACTACCTGGAGGAATTCCGCTTCACCTCCGGAGCCATAGACCGGCTTCAGCATACCGGCATCTTCTCAACCGACTTCCTGGACTATCTCAAGGGACTGAGCTTTACCGGTATGGTGCGGGCGATCCCCGAAGGCCGCCTGTTCTTTGTGGACGAGCCGGTGCTGGAAGTGACAGCGCCAATAATTGAGTCCCAGATCGTGGAGACATTCATCATCAACCAGATGAACCTTCAGTGTCTCATCGCCAGCAAGGCCTCCCGCTGTGTTCAGGCATCACACGGTCGTTCTGTTGTCGATTTCTCCCTTCGCCGCACCCAGGGCACTGATGCCGGGATGAAAGTGGCCCGGGCAAGCTATATCGCCGGTTTTAATGCCACCAGCAATGTCCTGGCAGGGGTGACCTACGGCATTCCCATCGCGGGGACGATGGCCCATTCTTATATCAGTAGTTATGACCATGAAATTGACGCTTTCCGTGCCTTCACTCGAAGCTTCCCGGAGCGGTCCATCCTGCTCATTGAAACCTATGATGCCATCAGCGGCGCTCACAAGGCGGTAGAAGTAGCCAGAGAGATGGCTGCCCGGGGGTCAGCGCCTGCGGGGGGTGCGCATCGACTCCGGTGACCTGCTCACCCTCGGCCGTGAAGTGAGACGCATCCTGGATGAAGCCGGGTTTCACAATGTACAGATAGTAGGCAGCGGCGGGCTGGATGAGTTCGACCTTGAGGAGCTATCACGGGAGAATGCCCCCTATGATGCCTACGGCGTTGGTACCAAGATGGGCGTTTCGGGAGACGCGCCCTGGACTGATATGGCTTACAAGCTGGTCCGCTATGATGAGCGGCCGGTCCTGAAGCTGAGCACAGGCAAGGTCTCCCTTCCCGACGCGAAGCAGGTGTTCCGCTTTACTGATGACAGGCGTCCGCATCATGATATCCTGGCGCTACATGACGAGATGATAACCGGCGGAGAGCCGCTGCTAAAGCCAGTCATGGCCGGCGGTCACATCACCGCACCGTTGCCCTCCCTGCGGGAGATTCGGGAGCAGCTCCAGCAAGAATTCGGGCAACTGGACGAGAAGTACAAGATGATACGAGACCCGGCTACCTATCCTGTGAGCCTCAGCGCGGGATTGCAAACCCTCAAAGAGAGTATGGAGCGCCGGGTAGAGACTATCGAGGTAGAAGCTGCGCGGCGGCGCCATAAAGAACTGGGCGAGAGCTGACCTAAGCGCAGATTAAACTTACCGCCCGGAATCCGGGGCCTGGCAGAAAGGCGATCCGGGGAGCGTAACGGTGAATAATCCGCAATCTCAGTGGCGATTACGGATTATTCTCTTTGTTCAGAATGACACCGGTTGGACGAGCTAAAGAAGTATCAGATACGAGAGACCATTACCTTCTAGCCGCCATTTGCCTGCCGGTTCCCTGTTTTCTGGCGAACCCCTGTCGGGGGGGCTGCGAAAAGTGATGTTCTCTATCCGGCGCAGCCTCATTGTAATCAAAACCATGAAGCGTCAGACGCTCCAGCGGCGTGTGAAGAAGCTGTTCCAGGGCGCGTACTTTGTCCGCATCAGAGCTGGTTACGAAGGTCAATGCGTCGCCGCATTTGTTGACCCGCCCGGTACGGCCGATGCGGTGGATATAGTCATCCGTACTGTCAGGCATATCGTAATTGATGACGTGGGAAATGCTCAAAATATCGATGCCGCGGGCGGCAATATCGGTCGCCACCAGAATCTTGATCGAGCCGTTGCGGAAGCCGTTAAGCGCAGCCTGCCTCTGGTTCTGGGAAAGGTTCCCCTGCAGTGAAGTCACCTTATACCCGCCTCTTACCAGTTGCTGTGCCACGCGCTCCGCGCGGTGCTTGGTACGGGTGAAGACAAGCACTGACTCCGTCTTGGTCTTCTTTAAGATTTCCTTCAGCAGATTTGTCTTGAGATGCTGTTGCACCGGGTACAGAGCGTGGGACACTGTTTTTGCCGGCAGCTCGCGGTCAACTTGCACGGTGACCGGGTCATGCAGGATTTCACGCACCAGGCGACGGATATCAGAAGGCATAGTCGCCGAGAAAAGTAACGCCTGGTATTTATGCAGGATACACTCCAGAATATTACGTATATCAGGCAGAAAGCCCATATCGAACATACGGTCAGCCTCGTCGATGACGAGGACTTCCAGTTTTGCCAGATTTATCGTGCCCTTCCACAGATGGTCAAGCAGACGGCCCGGGCAGGCGACCACTATATCAGGATTTGCGTACAAACCCCGGGTTTGCTGGTCCATATTTACCCCGCCATAGATGGTAATGCTCCGCAATCCGGTCCTGCTTCCCAGTCCGTTGATAACCTCGCAGATCTGCTCGGCCAGCTCACGTGTGGGCGAGATCACCAGAGCACGGACATGTCCCCGCGGGCCGGTACGCAGACGCTCCAGGATAGGCAGCACGAAAGCCGCCGTCTTACCCGTTCCGGTCTGGGCCAGACCAATGATATCCCGCCCCTGCATAATCGGCGGGATGGCCTTCATTTGTATTGGTGTGGGTTCGGAATAACCGAGCGCATGCACACCGGCCATGATGCTCGGATGGAAATTAAAGGTATCGAAATTCATTAAACTCCTTGTTGAAATACGAGTCAAGAGCCTGAAATACAGGTCAGGTGGCTCAAATCATCTGATATTTTCTGTCTCTTCGCTTATTAGTCGACCGATTATTGTTATTGGTAGCAGGGATTACTACCCCGCTCTTATTTGAGAGCGGCAGGGCTTCAACTAAATTAATAGCCTGGTTTCTCATCTTCTTCCCTTCCAGATTGGCGATTGCGATTGCGCCTTCAGATTTCGAGACCATTTCAACATACCCGTAGCCCCTCGACTGGCCGCTACCGATATATTTATCGTTCATGATGGTTACAGACACCACTTCCCCGAATTCCGTGAACTTTTCCCGCAACTCTTCTTCGGTCGTTTGAAGCGATAGGTTGCCCACATAGATATTCATACTACCCCCTTTATCAAACCGGTTTACGGTTCCCGATTTGTGACGGGTGAATCGGTAAAGGCATACGCAGATGCCAGTGCCGATTCAAGTCGGTAGGTATTGACTAATATCTTCGCGGTTGTCTGCCACCGCCACCCGAGCGGCCACCCCTGCCGCCACCGCCGCCGCCATAACCGCCGCCGCCACCGCCACCATAACCACCGCCGCCGCCACCATAACCACCACCACCGCCGCCACCACTCCTCCTGCCACCGAAGGAACCACCGCCCCTGTTGTCCGCACGAGGGCGGGACTCATTAACTACGATAGTGCGGTCTTTCAATGTCTTACCGTTAAGCCCCGCGATGGCGGCTTCAGCCTCAGAACTTGACGCCATTTCCACAAAGGCAAAGCCCCTGGGCCGCCCGCTGAGCCTGTCAGAGGGAATAGCTACAGATTCCACCTTACCATAGTTACTGAATTCTGCAGTCAGTTCATCCTCGGTAACATCAAAAGGTAGATTACCCACATAGATTTTCATAAAATGCCCCCCTTATCTCGGATTTTATCGCCGTTTCTCTAAATACCCTGCCGCCGCCGGCGCTGGGCGCTCTTTTTGGCTTTGATGCGGGCTGCCTCGCCCTTGGATATAAAGTGGCGCTTGGCTTTAACCTCCCGCAAGACACCACTCGTCTGCACCATTCGCTGAAAACGGCGTAACAGTGATTCCTGTGATTCACCTTTATGTATTGATACTTCTAAAGACAAAATTCAAATTCACCACGGTCGCACCCGAACCGGTTTTCCGGTACGGATGCGATTCGCGGCTTAACCTCACTTATCTACTCGGTCTGACTTTCCGATAGCAATCGCTGCAGTAGACCGGCTTATCACCGCGGGGTTGAAACGGGACTTCGGTGCTTTTGCCACATTCGGCGCAGGTTGCGGGGAACATCTGGCGTGAAGAACCGTAGCTGCTACTGCCGCTGCTGCCATAACGCTCTGACTTTCTCGCCTGGCGGCATTCGGGACAGCGCTTCGGCTCGTTGGTAAAACCCTTGGATGCGAAGAATTCCTGCTCTTCACCGGTGAAGGTAAAGGTTGCTCCGCAATCGGAGCACTGGATAGACTTGTCCTGATAACTCATTGGATGACCTCCTCTCTTTATATTAGTTAGAGTTCGGGTCATCCAACACTTACGACGTCCCTGTGTGAAACAGCTTCCGGGAAGCTTGTTATAACCTAAACTAGAACTTATCTTTAGTATAACATAAAGGAAACACTTCTGCAATTGGTAGTGGAATCAAGAAGAAGAGGTACAGAAAACTACGCCGCCGGGGGGCAGATAACGTGATTAGCGGGTTATCCGCCCTTCTCGTGGCGCGCGTTATCCAGAACCATCTCTATCTTCTTCACCACCTCTTCAGGATCGAACGGCTTGGCAATTGTATTATCAGCGCCCAGCTTTATGGCAAACTGCATAATATCCGGCTTGGCCGTGAATACGATTATCGGTACCCGTGAAAAGGAGCGCACTTTTTCGAGTACATCGAAACCGCTAACGCCGGGCATGAGTACATCGAGCAGCATGACATCGAACTTGTCCGCGCGGACAAGTTCGATTGCCTCAGCTCCGCTGGTAGTAGTGACAACATCATATCCGGAAATCCTGAGCTTTATGCGCAAGATGTTCACTATCCCCGGCTCATCGTCAACCACCAGTACTCGTTTATTCGTATTCACCACGGCTAATTACCTACTTTACTCCTTATCCACAGCGGAATCAATACGCACCCCGGCTTCTGCCATCCACAGTCCCCGCTACCATGAAGTATATTAGCTCCACAAGCGGTCTTTTTTCTCTGAGCGGTCTTTGAATCCACGGTCCCTCGAGCCCCGGCGGGCATCCGCTCAAGAGCAGACCGGCAAGAGTAGGTGCACCACAAGGCGGGTTCCTTTCCCCGGCGCAGACTCCAGCTTGAAGGTTCCATCCAGAGAATGGACGCGCTCCCGTATCCCCGGCAGTCCGCTGCCCGTCAGGGGTATGGTAGCCGCGTTGAAGCCTATACCGTTGTCCTGGATAAGTATATCGAGGGATTTTTTCCCGGCAGTAACAGTCACTTCCACCCGGTTGGCGCTGGCGTGACAAACTACGTTGGCCAAAGCTTCCTGTATAATCCGGTACGCCGCCGTGGCGATATGCGCCGGCAGCTTTATCTCCAAACCCGAGTTCATAAAATCAACCTGAATACCTGTCTTTTTGCTGAAATCCGGTAAATACCACTGCAGCGTTGCCAGGAAACCAATGTCATGAAGCATAGCGGGGCTCAAGCTCAGAGAAAGATCGCGCACTCTGTACATAAGCTCCATGATTATCTCCCAGATCTGCGCCAGTTCCTCAGGTACCATTTCCCCCAGTGACGTTCTCATTTTATTGAGCAGAAAACTCACCAGCGCCACCTGCTGACCGACATCGTCATGCAGCGCCCGGGCAATGCCGCGGTACTCCTCTTCCCGCTTATCTTGCAGCCGGTTGACCAGGACATGCAGTCCCTCTTCAGACCTGTCCCGCGCCGTCCTGGTTCGTAGGACAGTGATACCGTAGGCAAGGTCAGCCGCCAGTCCGCCAAGAAGCTCCGCCACATCATCCGGAAAGGCTCCCGGTTCCGTGGCGTAGATACTGAGCACTCCCAGCAGGTTCTTATCATGCACCAGCGGTAATGAGATGGAGGACCTGTAGCCACGCTTCACCGCCTCTTCCCGCCAGACCGGGTAAGAAGGGTCAGTGAGAATATCCTTGACTATACAGGGTTGGCGGGTACGGAGCGCCTCGCTGACCGGCCCCGAGCCTTTCCCGGAATCCGTCAGGGGAATGCCGGTAGCGTCAAGATAACCATCATCAAAGCCGGCAAGCGCCACAATTTCCAGCTCCGGCCGTCTGCCGGGACGGGGATACCCTACCCAGCACATGCTGTAACCGCCGGTCTCGGTGATAATCCGGCATACCGGCGCCAGTAACGTATCTTCATTCACGGCCCGAATAATTGCCGAGGTACACCTGATGATGGTAAGCAGGGTACTGTTCGCTTTCTGTGACACCTTATCCACTTTACGCCTTTATACAGCTTTATCCGGAACAGCCTAAACCGGCCACCTGCTGAAACAATGAGAAAGAGACACGGTCAAATACGTCCGTGTCACATGCTGTAAAATTTTCCGGCAGGCTTCCTTGATATTATTATATCACTTCTATCATACAGGCTCTGCCCCGATAACAGGGATCCAATCCGCCTCCCGCGCTGTATTCCGCCCATAAAGTGGCCGCTCATTTGTGAACATATCTATCCGGTTCACCGTAGTTGCCGGCTATCGGCAGTTCAGACGATAAACGTACCATCTCCGGAAATGTCTCAAGGGTCAGACTCCCCCCCAGCAGTAAAGCCCGCTCTTTAATAACAGCTTGTTCGCTGTTATCTATGGCTGAATCAAACCCGTTGCCCACCACGGCTATGCTCAGATATACGGTGTCGGTTTTTAGCCGCGCATCAACATTGACTTCGCTGGTCTGCCCCCGGCAAACAACATTGAGCAGCGTGTCCTGGATAATACGGAATATCGTGGCTTCTGTTTCCAATGGCATACGCCGTTCAAGGCCCTCATTATGGAAATTTATTTTAATGCCTGTCGATTCCGTGTACTTCCGGAATAAATCCTCCAGCGTCTTGCGCAGTCCGAAGTCATCCAGCGTGCTGGGCAGCAGAAGGTCTGATATCACGCGCATTTGTTCAATCATGCAGTCGACGATGGTATCCATCTCGGCAGAGGCAGACTCGATATCAGCAATCAACGACCGTTTAACACGGTGAAGAGAAAGCTTGAGGACGGCAAGAGATTGACCTATCGTATCATAGAGATTACGACTTATCATCTTACGGTCCTGTTCTTCAACCTCCAGAAACCTTCTGGGGACCGCTTCTTTGCCCCGGACAGTCTCACCAACCGGTCTTTCAAAAAGACCAGGATTCGTGACCGGTCTGGTATCCTTGGTTTCCTCCTGTCTACCCTGTTTTTCCATATGCCCTTTTCCTCATCTGATTTTATTCCGCCGGCCGGTCACCGCTCACACCCGCTACCGGCAAACAGGTCAAAGCTCATTCAACAATAAAATCGCCATTCATTGCCAGCGGGTGAATATCACATCGGAAATAGTAGGTACCGGGAGTACTCGGCGCGGTGAACTGATACGTTATACTCGCTCCTCCCGGTATGAACTCGCCGACCATGACAGGCTCGCCGGCTGCTCTGGTAGTATAAACAGCTACATTATGGAAGATTACCGGGTCCTCGTTATTATTAAAGACCAGCGTTACCTGGGAACCGGCCGGCACCGTGAGAACATTCTTGTCAAAGGCGATTGCATCCGCGGCGAGCTGCACTGTTATCTCCGCAGGTGGAGCCGGGACCGGTGGAACTGGCTCAGGCGCAGATGGCGGCGGCGCGGGAGGAGGCTCTGGAGGAGGTGCCCCACAACCCCCAAGGATCACCAGGAACACGGATACAAGTAACAAGAATATTCCGATCCTAGAGGTAAAACACCGTTTCATACTCACCTCCTCCCGGATTCCGCGACGGGTACACCTCGCACTTAGCCTATCTCCCGTTAGTATAGAATACTAGCTTTACCATGGATTTGCATATCAGTAGTGATACTTAACAAACCATAGATGACTACCTAGTGTGATGCATCGCATTATTTTTCGCTCAAGAAGTGAAACGAATCGTTCTCCAATAAAAAGCACGTTACTCGTGTTGTCATTGCGAGGAGTCCGCCTCCGGTGGACGACGTGGCAATCTGGGGGTAAGGGATAATTCCGCCCCCGCCAAGATTGCTTCGCATTCCGCCTGCGGCGGAATGGTCTCGCAATGACAGCAGTGGCGGCAGCGTAACTATAAGTGTTACTTGGTACTAGTGTAGTATCTCTTATATATCTTGCCGTATCAAGGAAGTTGCTGTCATTCCAGCGAAGGCTGGAATCC
>JAUYMF010000025.1 GCA_030698765.1 Dehalococcoidales bacterium | reverse complement strand
GGCTACCTGGACTACACCACCCTGGACAATCGCCATTTTTTCTGCCTCCGTGAGGTCGAGCTTAACCAGCGTCTCTGTCCGGACACATACCTGGGCGTTGTCTCGATAACCGGCAATGATGGCGACATCCGCATCGAAGGCAAGGGGAGAGCCCTGGAATATGCCGTCAAGATGCGCCACCTTCCCCGGGAGGGGATGATGAATGTCTTGCTGGACAATGGACTGGTGACCACGGACATGGTAGATAGCGTCGCCCGAATTCTTACCGATTTCCACCGGAAGGCGGAAACCGGCGAAAATATCAACCGGTTCGGGGAAATTGAGGTTATCACTGGGAATGTCAATGAGAACTTCGACCAGACGATACCGTATATCGACAAGACGATTTCCCGGGAAACATACCGCAGTCTGAAGAAATACACAATCGATTTCATCGAGAACAATGGCGCGCTGTTCCGCAAACGGATAACCGATGGCAGGATAAGGGACTGCCACGGAGACCTTCACACCGCCCATATTTGCTTTGCCAGGACTATTTGTATCTATGATTGCATCGAGTTTAACGACCGCTTCCGCTATTGTGATGTTGCCTCGGAGGTTGCTTTCCTGGCGATGGACCTGGACCATTACCGGCGGCCGGACCTCTCCCGGAGTTTTGTCAATGCCTATGTGACCCTGAGCCATGATGACGAGCTGTACCGGTTACTTAACTTTTACAAGTGCTACCGGGCTTATGTGCGGGGTAAGGTGGAGGGTTTCAAGCTTGATGCCCCCCTTATAGCGGAGGAAGAAAAGGAGAAAATTACGACAACAGCCCGCGAGTATTTCGAGCTTGCCGAGTCATATATCGGGTAAGGGGGAATTGGGGATTATGGTGAAGAGTTTTACATTAGAATATTGGATTGATGAAAACTGGTATGTAGGGAAGCTGAGGGAGGTTCCGGGAGTATTTATCCAGGGTGAATCCCTGGAAGAACTAGAAGAAAATATACGGGATGCCTATCATTTAATGGTTGAAGAGGAGACCATGCCCGGGGTAAACGTTAAAACAAAGGAGATAGGCATTGAGGTATGAAACGGCGGGACTTTATCAGCGAGCTGGTAAAGGGTGGCTGTTACCTGAGACGACATGGTAAAAAACATGACATATACGCGAACTCCAGGAATGGGAAGAAGGCACCGGTGCCCCGTCACTCTGAAGTTAGGGACAGTCTTTGTGAATTGATCAGAAGGCAGCTCGGGCTTGTAGATTGAAGTGCAATGGTAGTCAATAGCCGGCGAGTATTTCGAGCTTGCCGAATCATATATAACGGAGTCGAAGTAATTTACCGGTCAATCTCAGTCCTGATTGTGTCCGAGAATTACGGATTGTCATCCTGAGAGAATCCAAGGATATCGGTGTTGGGAGGAAAGTAGCTTCAATTCGGGGCGCGCCGACCCCGTATTTAATACGGGGCTTCAGTCTCGGAGTTTATACTGAGCGTAGCGAATATGCTCATTCAGAATGACATTATTCGGACAGCTTCAGGGAAGCGGAATAAGAGTTTTTCAGCACCCTGCTGATTCAGAAAAAGGTGGAAGAGAGGAGAATATCGTGGAAATAGAAATAAGATACATTGATGAGCAGACGGTCAAGGACCTGTTCCCTACCTGCGATAGCTGCCTGTACTGGGAAGCCCCGGAAATGTACGGTAAAGACAAGACGGGCAGACCTCAAATACCACCGGATGAAGCTATTGAAATCAAGCAGCGCTGGTTCCGGAAGATGGAGGAGAAGTTCGGCAACTGCGGGCAGATTCTCTATGTTGACGGCAAAGCCGTGGGCTATGTTCAGTACGCTCCTCACCGTTTTCTGCCCAATGTCGCCGAGTTCTCCAGAGAGCTGTTTGCCCCCAGTCCGGACGGGGTTTTAGTTTCCTGTATTCACATCCGGGAGGGCTATCAGGGGCAGGGGTTAGGCGGCAGGCTGCTACAGGCGGCGATTGGAGATTTGAGGAGCCGGGGCTATCAGGCGGTAGAGACCTATTCCCGGGATGATTCAGCGAGTAATAGTTCCGGGCCTACTGTGCTCTACCTGGAGCATGCCTTCAGGCAGATCAGCAGGAAACGGCGGGGAGAAGCCGCCTTTTCCTTGATGAGGCTGGAACTTTCATAAGGAACTCTGTTTTTGATAATCAGGTGATATGGGGAAAAAGTGGTTTTGGATTGCCGGTCTGGTTTTGGCGGTCGCCGTTGCAGGGTTGGCGGGTTGCGGCAGCCCTGCGACTGAAAAGTCCAATTTCAATATGATTTTCAGGTATGGCGTTATGGCCAGGAACGAGCTGGACACATTCCAGGGGATCTACACGAAAGACATGATCGCCGACCCTTCAATTACGGTGCCATTGTCTTTGACTGAAGAGGAGCTGGACAGCATCTACCGCAAGATGGTTGAGATTGGCTTCTTCAGCTATCCCGACGAGTTCTCTGTTTCTGTGGCCCCCGGGGAGTCTATTGGCATGGTAACCCCGCATATGAGCTACTATTTTAAAGTAGAATACGATTCTCAAACTAAAGAACTGTGGTGGGATGAGGAAATAGTTGAGATAGGTTATGAAGACGAAAAGGCTGGCAACCTGAGAAGCCTTATCGAGCTTATCAGGAGCATCATTGGATCTAAAGAAGAGTACCGGCAGTTGCCGGAACCCGGCGGGGGCTATATGTAAAATGAGCAAAGGGGATGAAATATAAAGAATTGCTGGTATCTTATGAAGAGAGAAAACCCCGGATGGGAGTAAGTTTCCCCTCACCTTATTCCTCTCCGTTCGGCTGAGCTCACGACGAAGCCCGCAAGGGGAGAGGAAATGTCCCAAATCCGTGGATTCTTAAGGAGTTCTAAAAATGTCATTGCGAGACCATTTCGACCCCGTATCAGTGTACGGGGTAAACTCGTTGGAAGGCTTCAGCCCGAGTTCAGCGTTCGACTGAGCTCACGCCGAAGTCCCGAGGGCTTCAGCCCGAGTTCAGCCCGAGGGCGAAGCAATCCGGGTTTGGGACTTTATGACTACCCTCCCCACCCAGATTGCCACGTCGTCCTTCCTTTGCAGGAAGGACTCCCCGCAATGACACCTCGCTGATGAGCTTTTCGGGTTCAAACTCACGGATCAAGGAAATGTACAAAGGCTTTTATATATAGAGAACAATCGCAATCAGTCGTGATAATGCCGAGTAATGGGGAGATGATAGATTGAGAGAACCGTTTGTGAAATTTGTGGAGAATAAGCTGGGCAGCGGTTTTGTGCTGATTGCCTGCGGGCTGCCCGGCACCTGGAAAACGGAGACGACGGAGGAAGTGGCCCGGATCAAGGGCTATCCGCTGCTGCGCAGCGACCTTATCCGGCTGGAAGTGCTTAAAAACGAGGATATATTCGATGAAAAAGTGGCCGCGAACATGGACAAGCGGACAATGGTCTATGATGAGATGTTCCGGCGGGCGGACGAGGCGCTGGGCGAAAGCAATGGAGTGGTACTCGATGCTACTTTCATCACCCAGGCATTAAGGAAGCGGGCCGCTGAAATCGCCGGCAAGCATAACCTGACGTTTGTTATTCTCCAGACCGACTGCCCGCAGGAGGTATCCATCGCCCGGATATTGAGACGGAGCAAAGAGGAATACGAATCGAACGCGCTTACGGAGCAGGCTTACCTGAACAATAAAGAGAGGTTTGAGGCAGTAGACCTGGAGGACCTGAAGAGCCGTTACCCGGAGCTTAATGTCCTGCACCTGACCGTAGATACCAGCCATGATGCGCCTGAAGACTGGTATCTCACCGGAATGGCGAAGAGATAGTATGAGAATAGACCTGCACATCCATACCAGCACCGGTTCGGACGGCATCCTCTCCGTGGAGGAGGTCTTCCGCGAAGCCAGAGAGAGAAATATCAATTTTATGTCGATAACTGACCATGATTCTGTCGATTGCCAGGAAAGGGCCATCTCTCTGGCGGCGGAATACGGAATTGATTATATCAGCGGCGTTGAATTAAACGTGACCTTCCAGTACAATGGCGGCATTAAAGGTGACAAGAGTCACCACGGCGAGCCGAAGTCCGTTTCCCTGGACTTCCTAGGCTACCAGTATGACATTGATAATCAGGAGCTACGCCAGAAGCTGGAATTGCTCAGGAAACACAGGCGGACAAGGGCCCATCGGATCCTGGAGAAGCTGAATACCGAGTTCGCCAGGGAAAATATCGAGCCGTTTACCGGAGAAGATATTAAAAAGATAGAGGATAGCGTTGACGGCGCCTTCGGGCGTCCTCATATCGCCGGATACCTGGTCGAAAAAGGGATTGTCAGCAGTATCCAGGAAGCCTTTGACAAGTATCTGGTCAGGTGCAATGTGCCCAAATTGCCCCTGTCACTGGCAGAGGCTTCGAGCCTGGTCAGGAACGCCGGGGGCAAGCTGGTACTGGCCCACCCCAATGACCCCAACAGGACATCGCTGGTGAGCCTAACCTCTGATTTAAGCCGGCAGGCGAGAATTATTGAGGAATCTGTGCTAGAATACATCGACGGTATTGAATGCTGGCATTCCAGAAATGATGCCGGCACCACTGCCAGCTATATTGAGCTTGCCCGCAAGCACGGCCTGCTCATGACCGGAGGCAGCGATTGCCATCAGAGACCGCTCCTGATGGGGACGCTGGATATACCTGACTACGTGGCGGCACAATTTAGAAGATAATTGAGGAGTAGCTGTTGAGTAAAAACTATGATGTCAAAGACCCGGCCCTGGCCGGGGCCGGTAAACAGCGGATCGCGTGGGCAGCCCGTGAGATGCCGGTGGTCAGGCTCATCGGGGAAAGATTTTCCCGGGAGAAGCCTTTTAAAAGCGTGCGCATCTCGGCCTGCCTCCACGTTACCACCGAGACCGCCAACCTGGCCCTGGCATTGAAGGAAGGAGGGGCCGATGTTGTCCTGTGCGCTTCCAATCCCCTGAGCACCCAGGATGATGTCGCCGCGGCTCTGGTGGAATACGGTGTTCCTACCAATGCCATCAAGGGAGAGGATGATACAACCTACTATAATCATATCAGTACCGCCCTGGATAACAAGCCCCACCTGACGGTGGACGATGGCGCCGACCTGGTGACTACCCTTCATACCAAACGGAGCGATTTGATTAAGGACGTTATCGGCGGTACCGAGGAAACCACCACCGGCGTTATCCGGCTGCGGAGCCTGGAGAAAGCGGGGAAGCTGGCCTATCCCTTAATTGCCGTCAATGATGCCCAGACGAAGTACCTCTTCGATAACCGCTATGGTACCGGGCAGAGTACCATTGACGGTATCACCCGGGCGACCAATGTCCTCTGGGCCGGGAAGAAGGTGGTGGTCTGCGGCTATGGCTGGTGCGGGCGCGGCATCGCCCTGAGGGCCAAGGGCCTGGGCTCGCGGGTGCTGGTGACCGAGGTGGAGCCGGTGCGCGCTCTGGAAGCGGCCATGGACGGTTTTCAGGTGATGCCGCTGCCGGATGCGGCACGGGAGGGGGATATCTTTATAACCGTCGCCGGTAACAAGAGCGTTATCGATAAGGAGCACCTT
>JAUYMF010000024.1 GCA_030698765.1 Dehalococcoidales bacterium | reverse complement strand
GGAAGTCTACCTTGCCAATCCGGCCGTGGCCGCCGCCAGCGCCATCACCGGCAAAATCAGCAGCCCGGAGGAAGTCCTTTAAATATAGTTTTAGCAGGAGAAGGTCTCTCTTCTTTGGTACTCCCTGCCCGCGAGGTGAGGTACAGGTAGAAGGGAGTCAAAAAAGGATGGAGAATATTAAAATCCCTGAATGAGAAGGCGGTTGCTACGGCAAAGGAGATTCAAGGCATGGAACCAAAAAGCGCCCGCTGGATTGCTGCCGACGCTCTGTGTGAGTTGACCGGCCCGGCGGTTCAGGAAAGACTGCGGACGAAAGCAAGCAAATGAAGAACCAGTATTTCGGAGATAACAAGGACTTATTCAAGTATGACCTGGTTTGCTATCTTATCCGAAGGGGTTTGGCTGACCGATTCACATTTATTCCGATGCTGACAATGAATGACAATACAGGGCAAGGGAAAGACAGGGTCCGCTCCAAAGCAAAGGCAGGAAGTGAAAACAGCTGTTTAGTAACTTTCTTAGACAGATTTGCTGATAGGAACAAAAGGGATGTTAAAAAACTGCGAGGCTTTTTAAAAAAGTATGGTATTGAGGCAGAGATTTTTGGAGACTACTTTCATCACGAAGAAAGGGAGAGATATTTCCAAGATGTAAGTAAGAAACTCCCGCCGAAATCCTTGATATTTGTTGACCCGGATGTAGGGTTGCAAGTCAAGAGGACTAGAGATAAGCACATCAAGTACTGCGAATTAAATAATTTATTTGAGCGTATGGACAAGAGTTCAATCTTGATGCTTTATCAGCATTTCCCACGTATACGCACTCAAAGTAACATTCAAAAATACTTTTACGACAGATCTATAAAACTCAAGGAGACCGGAGGTAGCTTGCTGATTGATTATATTGAGGATGGTGAAATTAGACTCTTCTTTTTAACTAAGGATAAAGCTCTTGAAAAATCACTTGGCAAAGAAATCAGTAACTATAAGGAAACTTATCCCAAATTAAATATTGGGAAAGTATAAGGTCATAAACAGAGAACCAAAGGGGATCCGCCCCTTTTCCAATCTCCTCTCCCCTCTGCGGGAGAGGACTAAGGTGAGGGGTCTAGAAACTTCCGAATGCATAAATACGGACAGCAAGTACCATTAGCCAGAGGACTCAGAAGGGAACAAACTGAAGCCGAAAGGTTGCTCTGGTCACGTTTGCGAAACAAGCAGCTTTGCCAGGTTAAGTTTCGCCGACAACAGCCAATAGGGAGCTATATTGTTGACTTCGTGAGCTTCGATACAATGCTGATTATTGAAATTGATGGCGGTCAGCATGATGAACAAAGCAACAGGGCAAAAGATGAGCTCAGAACCGGTTATCTTGAAGATAGAGGCTATAAAGTAATAAGATTCTGGAATAATGATGTTTTGCGGAACTTGGATGGAGTGTTAATCCGGATTGAGGGAGCTCTTGGTTAAGGTATCACCCTCACCTAACCTCTCCCGTCAAGGGGGCTTTGTATCAAAAGCCGTAATTCGGGGTGACTTTTGGAACAACCGCTTCCTTTGTATCAAAAGTCCAAAATGTCGGTTCAAGCCCTAACTCGTAAATAGATTGTATCAGGACACAGATATTATGGCAAAGGATTTTACAGAGGACTTCATTGACCTGAGCGACCGGAGACTTGGATTTTACGTTTGCTCCGAATTTCATTTTAATCATAGAGAAGGCTGTTTCCACATTAGACCGTTTATGATAATGAGCCAAGAAAGCATCTTGATTGAAGCTGTAGAAGTGCCACATCTTATTCCAGAGGCCGTCAAACTTCTTGCTTCCCTGACTACCTTTAGAGTAGCTTTTGAATGGAATGTAAGGCGTGGCGTTGACAGCTTGAATGGCGTGAAGATTCTTCCGGCTAGAATATGCCTTGTCAGCCGATACTTCATTGATATTGAACGTCTGAGCAGTTGCGGTTACCAGTTGGGGAAGCTGGGGAGCGTCGGCAGTTTCGGTCGGGCTGACTTCAACGCTAGTCACGACATGGGTTTTGACTCCGCACATCAAATGAGCTTTAACCCACTTGGCCTCGCTCCGCATTTTGCCCCATTTATGGTCGAACCATCTGTTATAGGTAGTGGAAGCGAACCCAGTGGAATCTACAGCAAAGTCACTCTCAATAGATTTCAAAGGGCTTGCGCTTTGTTCTATCAAATCTTTCAAAAGCGGAGTGAGTTCGGGATTTTCGAGGTATCGGGCATTACTGGCAAAGGAGGGGGATTTAGCAATCAGTTCTTTTGTTTCCGCTTCCCTGAGGTCACTCATAAAACGTCTACCAGACATTGTGGAATAAACTTTATAAGTAACAGCGAAGGCCACGTCAGCCAGTGGGAGTCTCGGTCGACCGAATGCCTGTGTGGGTTGTTCAATTCCACTACAGAGGTCACGGAGCAGGTCAACGAAGTGCTCTTGTTCGTGCATCTGGACATTGTCATACGTAGACCATTCTTGAGTGCAAGTTACTTTCATGGATTTGGTGACAGTCTCAGTTCCATCAGCTTTTGTCTCTCTCTGTATCACGAACTCTACGGCGTGGATATGTTTGCATGGTTGCTGTCTCTTTTCAAAGTCAGGGCACGAGCAGAACGGCGTTCCGTGGTCAAGGCTCACAATGTAGCTACCGTTACCAGATTGGGAAGGGACTTTCCAGCCCAATTGATTCTTTTCAATCTTGCTTGTTGCCGCTATAACCAATCCCTTTTCTTCTCTTGCATCCATTTCAGTTCTCCGTGTCTGTATTTCTCACTTACATATCTACAATACCATACACTGTATACAATGTCAATAGCAAAGTGCAAAAATATTATATTGACATTACCATACGCTGTATGCTAGGATTATCGTATGAATGACGTACAGATAAAAATAGCCGAACTTGAAACCAATGGGTGGACTCTGGCCGCTATAGCGACTGAACTCGATTTGACTGTAAATGCAATTGAGAAATGGAAGGCGGGTGACCGTTATCCGGCAAATAGTAAGGCAATTTTACTACTACTCGATTCGTTGGCTCAAAAAAAACGGATACCAAAACAGAAGCGATATGCTCCAGATAATCGTCAATCAAAAACAGATGAGGTCGGAGATGTAGATATGAGCGATGAAGGTAATCTTCCAGTCATATTCCAATCAGATAGCGGAGAAATAAAGCTTCGTGTTGACCCTGACAGAGAAACGATTTGGGCAACTCAATTGCAAATGGCTACTATTTTTGGCGTTGATAGGTCGGTCATTACCAAGCACGTTGCTAATATTTTTTCTGACCAAGAACTTGATGAATTGAACAATGTGCAAAAAATGCACATTGTTGGTTCTAAGCAACTGGTCAATATCTATACACTTGATGTAATCCTATCTGTTGGCTATAGGGTTAATTCAAAGACGGCCACAAAATTTAGACAATGGGCAACTCAAAAACTGAGTGAATATATTCGGGATGGTGCCGTTTTAGATGAAGAGCGGCTTACTAATAATCCGGCACTTCAAAAGAAGTTGGCTGACAAGATAAGACGCATTCGCACTTCTGAAGTTAGCCTTTACCAGAAGGTTCGTGATGTGTTCAAAGAAAGTGCCAGCGATTATAATCCTGAATCGCAAACAGCAAAGACTTTCTTTGCTCTGGCGCAGGACAAATTTCACTTTGCTGTCACTGGCAAGACAGCCTCAGAAATAAAGATAGACCGAGCCGACCCGTTAAAACACAACATGGGATTGGTAACTGTTAAAGGGAAAACCCCTACAATGACTGAGGCAGACGTAGCAAAGAATTACTTATCACCGGATGAACTACGAGCGTTAGAAAACATATCCGAACAATTCTTACTGTTCGCTGAGTCAAAGGCTTTTCGTGGCCATAAGATGACGATGGAAGAAATTTCGTTCAAGTTAAATACTTTGCTAACCGCTAACGATTATCAAGTACTTTATGAATATAAGCAATATCTTAGACAGAAAGCAGATGACCATGTACGTAAAGTATTTGATACCTACCAGAGACAACTCAAAGCCCCGGACAGAAAACAGTTGGAGTAATAAGTTAGATGGCGGGTGACACTGAGGAGGACTAAACTATGAAGATTAGGAATGTAGTTTTCGCCATGTCGAGTGTAATCATTCTTACGCTACCCCTCTTAGCGTGTGCAGACACATCACCTTGGCCGGATTTAGAACTTCAGGTAATTAAAACACAGTCCGTCTTTGAAGACGTTCAAAATAGGGCTAATGACCTACGTTCTTTTATCACAAGTGTCAACCCCAACTATTATTCAAAAACCAATGAGAAGGAACTTGCCGAAATCTCTAATGATTTAGACAATCAGTTGTTTGACCTTGGTCTTAAACTTGATGAACTCAAATCTTCTATTAAGTATGAGGCTGATAATCGTCGATAAGTTTTTACGACTTTTAATACAACTCGCCGACTTTTGATACAGAAGGCACTTATGATACAAAGCCCGTCAAGGGAGAGGAAATGCAGAGGTTAGTAAAATGATTCATCATCACTAACTCCCCATCAAGAAAGAGGCATTACTGGAGGTTGTTAAGAGGTTTGGTTTGATATCATCACTAACCTCCCCGTTAAGGGATAGAGAACTCATCAGGGTGAGGGATAAAGGGTGAGGGGTTTTCAAATATAAAAAGGAGAGCGAAATGTTAAAAGGAAAAGTTCACAAATACGGAGCCAATGTTGATACCGATGTCATTATACCGGCGCGCTACCTGAACGTCTTTGACGCCAACGAACTGGCCAAACACTGCATGGAGGATATCGATAAGGATTTTGTCAAACGGGTCAAGCCGGGGGATATCATCGTCGCTACCACCAACTTCGGCTGCGGCTCTTCCAGGGAGCACGCCCCGATGACTATCAAAGCAGCCGGTGTCTCCTGTATAATAGCCAAAAGCTTCGCCCGCATCTTCTTCCGAAATGCGATAGACATCGGCCTGCCGCTGCTGGAAAGCGAGGAAGCGGTGGACAACATCGAGAACGGTGATGAGGTGGAAGTTGACCTGTCCAGCGGACAGATTAAGAACCTGAAGAACGGTAAGGTGTTTACCGCCAAGCCCTACCCCGACTTTATGTCCGAGCTTATCTCAGCCGGAGGTCTGATTGAGCATACCAAAAAGAGACTGGCAATGAGGAGGTAGTCAGGTGAAATTCAATATCGCAGTCCTGCCCGGTGACGGCATCGGCCCCGAGGTTACCGATGAAGGCATCAAGATCTTGCAGGCTATCGGCCGCAGGTTCGGCCATAACTTTAATTTTGACAAGGGATTGTTCGGCGGGATCGCCATTGACCAGACCGGAGAAGCGATGCCGGCGGAAACGCTGAAAATGTGCCGTCGCTCTCAAGCGGTATTACTCGGCGCTGTGGGCGGCCCCAAGTGGGATGACCCCAAAGCCCCGACCCGCCCGGAGGACGGGCTGCTGGCAATCAGAAAGGGGCTGGGACTCTTCGCCAACATACGCCCGGTTAAGGTTTCCCCGACGCTCACCGACTCCACAAACCTGAAACCGGCGGCGATTGAAGGAGTCGATATGATCGTCATCCGTGAGCTTACCGGCGGTCTCTACTTCGGCCGTCCCAAGAAACAGTGGCTGACATCCCGCGGACGGCGGGCGGTTGATACCATGGCATATTCAGAGCAGGAAATCGAGCGTATTGTGCGGGTCGGCTTTGAGCTGGCCAGGGGCCGCCGTAAAAAACTGGTCTCAGTAGATAAAGCCAATGTCCTGGAATCTTCCCGCCTCTGGCGACAGGTGACAATGGAAGTGGCTGCGGACTACCCTGACGTTGAACTCGAGCATCTGCTGGTCGATACCTGCGCCATGCGACTCATCCAGACTCCGAAATACTTTGACGTCATTGTCACCGAGAATACCTTCGGTGATATCCTGACCGATGAGGCATCGGTGCTGGCCGGCTCCATGGGTATGCTGCCCTCGGCCAGCCTTGCGGGAGTGCCACAGGACGGGGGAGGCATGTTTGGCCTGTACGAGCCTATCCACGGCAGCGCCCCGTCTATCGCCGGGTTGGATATCGCCAACCCCATTGCTACCATCCTTACTATAGCGATGATGCTGCGCCATTCCTTTGGCTTAATCAAAGAAGCCGGTACCATCGAGACGGCTGTTGATCAGGTCTTGAGCGAAGGTTACCGCACCAGTGATATAATGTCAGCAGGGAAAACACAGGTGGGCACCAAAAAGATGGGTGACCTGGTTGCCGGGAAAATAGGGGGGTAAATTGTCACCGGTACAGCTTTACGACACCACATTGCGGGACGGAGCGCAAAAAGAAGGGATTTCCTTCTCGGTGGTGGACAAACTGCATATCACTCAGAAACTCGATGAACTGGGCATCCACTTCATCGAGGGAGGCTGGCCGGGATCGAACCTCAAGGATGAAGAGTTCTTCGCCCGGGCAAGAGAGCTGCCCCTCAGCCACTCGGTACTGGTCGCTTTCGGCAGCACCCGGAGGCCAGGCACCAGAGCGGAAGCGGACGCCAACCTCATTGCCCTGTCCAATGCCGGGGTAAAGGCGGTTACCATCGTCGGCAAAAGCTCGGACTTACAGGTTACCCGTGTACTGGAGACCACCCTTGAGGAAAACCTGAGCATGATTGCCGACTCCACGGCTTACCTCAAAGCACAGGGGATTACCGTTTTCTTTGATGCCGAGCACTTCTTTGACGGTTTCAAAAGTAACCCGGACTACGCTCTGCGTTGTCTCACAGCGGCCGCTCAAGCCGGAGCCGGTTGTCTGGTGCTCTGCGACACCAATGGCGGCACCCTCCCCGACGATATAACCACCGCCGTTGAGGCCGCCAAAAGGCTGGTCTCGGTGCCCCTGGGCATCCACGCCCATAATGACACTGAAGCGGCCGTGGCCAACACACTGGCCGCGGTAAAAGCCGGGGCAACCCAGGTGCAGGGTACCATCAATGGCTATGGTGAGCGCTGCGGCAACGCCAATCTCTGCTCCATTATCCCCAATCTGAAACTGAAGATGGGCATTGACTGTATTACCGATGAGCAACTGGCTAAATTGACCGAGGTATCCGGTTACGTCAGTGAGGCGGCCAATCTCATTCCCGACCCCTTCCTGCCCTATGTTGGCGCCAGCGCCTTCAGCCACAAGGCCGGGCTTCACGTTTCCGGCATGAGCAAGTGGGCGAATAGCTACCAGCATATTGACCCCACCCGGGTGGGTAATAAACAAAGAACGGTAGTCTCCGAGCTATCGGGGAAGCGTAACATCATCTTCAAAGCTAAGGAGATGGGAATAGAACTACCACCGCAAGCCAGGGAAACCCAGAAGCTGCTGGAGCAGATCAAGTTCATGGAGAGCCGCGGCTTTCAATATGAGACCGCCGAAGCCTCTTTCGAGTTGCTGCTGCACCGGGCACAGCCCGGTTACCAGCCGCCTTTTGAGCTGGTCGATTTCATGGTACTGGTGGAGACGAGGCGACGCCAGCCGGTCCGTAACAACCTGGAGCAGACACTGGCCGAAGCGATGATAAAGGTGAAGGTAGGCGACGAAGTAATGCATACCGCCGCCGAGGGCAACGGCCCGGTCAATGCCCTTGACCTGGCGCTTCGCAAAGCGCTACTGCAGTTCTACCCCAGTCTAAGCAGCGTCAAACTGGTTGACTACAAGGTACGTATTCTGGAAGAGAACACCAGCACCGAGTCTCAGGTCCGCGTCCTTATTGAATCCAGTGACGGGAGTGAGGACTGGCACACGGTAGGCAGCTCCACCAACATCATTGAAGCAAGCTGGCTCGCCCTTGCCGACAGCCTGGAATACTGGCTATTGAAGCAGAAATAACAATCAGGGTATTCAAGAGGGGCTTCGCCCCTCTTCTTGTATTCCTCCCCTCTCTAAATAGAGGCAGGAATTAAGGAGGCAAGATGGATAAAGTAGAAGTGAAAGTTACCTGGGGATTGGTCTGGTCTTTCTGGTGGAGAATGACAGTCATTGGTCTGGCGGTATATGTCGTAATTGGGTTACCTATTATGCTGGCATTTGGACTTTTCGCTGCTCTAGGAACCTTATAGTTAACCTACCGAAGGTATCTACTCATCTAGCTTCTCTAGCTGCGCTAACCCTTGATGACACCCAAGGGCACTGATTTGACCACCTTGCGGGAGATGCCTGCCTGATGGGTCACCTCGACCACATCCGCCACATCCTTGTAGGCTTCGGAGGCTTCCTCTGCCAGTGATGATATGCTGCCTGCCCTAACCGTAATCCCCCTGGCCTCCAGTGACCGGGCAATATCAGCCCCCCGCAGACTGCGCTTGGCCGCCGAGCGACTCTGCACCCGGCCGGCGCCGTGGCAGGTGGAGCCGAAGGTTTCCTGCATCGCCGTCTCCGTGCCTACGGCAATATAGGAGTAGCGTCCCATGTCGCCGGGAATGAGCACCGGCTGACCGATACCACGGTAAGTCGCGGGAATGTCAGGATGACCGGCGGGAAAAGCCCGGGTGGCTCCTTTACGGTGGACGCAGAGATCCTGCCTTTTCCCATTGACGCTATGTTGCTCAATCTTGGCAATATTGTGCGCCACATCATAGACCTGCTCCAGACCCAACTCCCGCCACCCCTTACCGAAGACCTTGAGAAAAGCCTCCCTGGTCCAGTGGGCGATGCACTGCCGGTTAGTCCAGGCATAATTAGCCGCCCCGGCCATCGCCGCCAGGTAGTCCTTCCCTTCCGGAGACTGCACCGGGGCACAGGCTAGCTGGCGGTCAGGCAGGCTGATACCATATTTTTTCAAAGCGCTACCCATCAAAGCCACGTAATCCGTACAGACCTGGTGCCCAAAGCCGCGGGAACCAGTGTGAATCAGCACCAGTACCTGCCCGGTCTCATTGATACCCATAACTTCAGCCGCTTCTCTGTCATAAATCTCTTCAACAATTTGCACTTCCAGAAAGTGATTGCCCGAACCTAGCGTACCTAACTGCGGAATACCACGCTTCCTGGCTTTATCGCTCACTTTGTCCGGATTAGCTCCTTTAATGCAACCTGACTCTTCGGTAAGTACGATATCCTCAGCCTCACCAAAACCCTTCTCTACCGCCCAGCGGCTGCCCTTTATCATCACCTCAGCCAGTTCTTTCTCACTCACTCTCAGTTTGCCCGTGGAACCCACCCCGGAAGGGATGTTAGTATAGAGTTCATTAACCAGTTCCTTAATCCGGGGTCGCACCTCCGCCTCGGTAAGATTGGTCCGCAGCAGCCGTACGCCACAGTTAATGTCAAAACCGACCCCTCCCGGAGACACCACCCCATCAGCTACCCTCATACCGGCGACCCCACCAATGGGAAAACCATAGCCCCAGTGGATATCAGGCATGGCCAGCGAATACTTGACGATACCAGGCAGGAAAGCCACATTAGCTACCTGCTCGACAGCCTTCTCTTCCCAGATATGCTCAAGCATATCTTCGCTGGCAAAGATAACGCCGGGCACAGACATACCCGCCTTATAGCTGGTAGGAACCTCCCAGCGGTAATCATCTATCTTTCGTACAATCCCCCGCCACGGCGCCATATTATCCCCTCTTAAATATCAAATACTACCTGTGCTTTGACTCCGTTTTCCTTCTCAATCTTCAGCATGTGGTAGGTGGCAGCCTTGATGCCTAATTTCACCTTATGCCTGACGTTATCCACCTTCTCCCCGTAAACTCTCGCCTTAAGCTGAGTCTGGTTGAGCCTTGCGATATCAAATCGCTTAAAAAGAATGTTTTCCACATCAAAGAGATAAATAAGCTCGTTCAGCCACGCCACCAGAAGGTTCTCCCGATCAGAAGACACCACCTCGACATCACGATGCAACACCTCATCGATATCATCAAGCTCGGTTATCAGACTGAACATAGCCTTAGCCGCATTGGCAAATGCCTGTTTAATATCGGCGCCATAGGCAATAATCCCCACGTCTGCGGTATGATCGATGATTTCAAATTCTTTCTCCATCGCTTTCTTAAAGTATACCATCTGCTCCCGCCCCTCCCCAAACAGATGCCGCTACTGTCAGGCAGTCCAGTACCTAATTGCAATAATAGCCGTAATAATTGATTTCTCTCTCCCCTTACGGGAGAGATGTAAGTGAGGGGTAAAGAACATTGTGTCACCCTCACCCCCGTATCCAGTACAGGGCAGGCTTAATCCTCTCCCCTCAAGGAGAGGAGATTGGAAGCTGACGCGAATTTCTGCAACTTAGTACTGGTGATGCCCCTCACCCTCATCTTCCTCCGGTGACGTAGCTATCTGTCCGGTAGCCTGGCCGCGGGCATATTTAGCATCCCTCCAGGTAAGAGCCGCTTTAAGCCCCTGCTCCTGCCTTATTCTACCGAACTCGGCGCTCAATCTATGACTGGCTTCAGAAGCATGGATAAGAGCGTCAAATTCCACGCCACTACTGATGGCGGTCTTCAACCCGGCTACCTCAAAAAAGCGGTTGATGGCGCGCTTGTGCAGGGTGAGGAAATCCATCTCCATCAAGGCCACCGTCATGGCTACCTCACTGGTTTCCGCTTCCAGCCGGTCACGGGGCACCACCTGATTAACGTAGCCGACACGCAACGCTTCCTGCGCGGTCATCGTCTTACCGGTCAGAGCCAGCCATTTGGCCTGCCTCCACCCCATGTTGATTGCCCAGAGAGCGCCGAAGCTATTGGGCAGGTTGCCCTGAGACCGTGCCGCGGGATGACCGAAGACGGCATCCTCAGAAGCTACAATCAGGTCACAGTTACCGGCCATCTCATTGGCTCCGGAGAGACAGTAGCCATGTACCTGAGCGACAAGGATTTTCCGGTAGTCCCAGAGGCTGAGCCAGCGCTGAGCGCGAAAATAGAGGTACCTCAGGTCATTAGCCACCCCGGTCTGACGGCGCGGTCCCCTGCGGAACAAAGACCAGCTCAGTCCCCGGCCATCCGGTTTCTCCGGATCACCGGAGACCTCAGCCGGCGAGGGGTTTAAATCATAACCGGCGGCAAAGCAGCGTCCTGCCCCCCTGACGATTACCACCCTCACCCTGTCATCATCCTCCGCCTCATCAAGAGCGGCGAAGAACTCGTCCAGCAGCCGGGCGCTGAATGCGTTCATCTTCTCCGGGCGGTTAAGAGTAATCCTGGCAACATTCTCCATATACTGGCTCTCATAGACAATATCACGGTAAGTCATATCCGTTTACCCCCTTCAAGTATTTATTGGATTTTAACCTGCTCTCAAGCCGGGCGTCATTTCCCGGGCACGGGGCGCGGGTGGGACACCACCGGAGTCTGTGACACTGAAATCAGGTCGGAACGGGACAGGAAAATATTAGGATAGGCAGATTCAGAGAACTGCCCCAGCGCCCTCTCCTTACCCGCATCGGTAAGATAGTAAACGCAGTCCACCGGCACCACCGTCCAGTAATTTCTCAAATGAAACCCCATCACCGTATGATAGACACAGATATTAAGCGCCCCCCCGGTGACTAAGGCATAGTATGATGTAGCGCCGGAGACCAGCCTCTCCAATACCCGGTCTAGGTCGGGTTTGTAGAACGGGTCATGGGAGAATTTCCGCATGACGATGTCGCTCTTCTCCGGTTTCAGTTCCTCAACAATCTCACTGGCCCAGGTACCCATTTCCAGATGAGGTTCCCTGCCAAAAACGGTGAATTCAGGCTCTTTGAGAGTACGCACGGATTGAATATAGATGACGGGAATACCGGCGCTGTGAGCCCGGGACACCAGTCCCTGTATGGCGGTAATAACTCCGGGCATGATACGGGCGCTCATTTCGGTATAGCGCCATCCCTCCGGTTTACAAAATCCGTTCTCCATATCCACCACCACCAGAACAGCATTTTCCGGACTGACGTAAATATTTTGTAATTCTTTCATATCAGTGCTCCTCCACTCGTTGCCGGACTTCCTGCGCCAATTATACAGCTTATGAGATAATCTTTGAACAAAACAGGCTTATCAGGCTCTTGAGTGACAGCATAACACCCATAACATACACATGCAATATCCTGTTTTTTTAATAATTTATACCTTTTGTGCTAAAATGATAATGTAAACAATAAACAGACCCGGCGCATTCCCGATCTAAGAGACCCTAAAATTGGAGGGGAAAATGGAGAACACACTAAACGGGGCTCAGCAGATGGCTGAGCGAATAGTGGACAATGTAGAGAAGGTCATTATTGGCAAAAGAGAAGCGATAGTACTCGCCGTAATCGCTCTGATTACCAAAGGACACCTGCTTATCGAGGACGCACCCGGTGTCGGCAAGACCATGCTGGCGCGCAGCCTGGCCAAGTCAATAGACTGCACCTTCAGACGAATTCAGTTTACTCCTGACATGCTCCCCGGTGATATTACCGGGGTCTCAGTTTATAACCAGAAAACAGCCGATTTTGAGTTCCGCCCCGGCCCGATCATGGCGCAGATAGTCCTGGCGGATGAAATCAACCGAGCCACACCCAAAGTCCAATCGGCTCTACTGGAATGCATGGACGAAGGACAAATCACCGTGGATGGCGCCACCCACCAGTTACCTCCCCCTTTCCACGTTTTAGCCACCCAGAACCCTATAGAATATGAGGGTACCTTTCCCCTCCCTGAGACACAACTGGACAGGTTTCTGCTCCGGGTAACCCTCGGTTATCCATCCGCAGCCGATGAAATAGTCATTATGGAAAGGCAACAGTACACCCATCCCATTGAGGAACTCTCATCGGTGGCTGACGCCGCCGATGTTTTAATGCTGCAGGAAACCGTCAAACAGGTCTATGTGGATGACCTGGTGAAGCAGTACATAGCATCCCTGGTTGACGCCACACGCCATCATCATTCAATTCATCTCGGGGCTTCACCCCGGGGTTCTCTGGGCCTTTTCCGCACCGCTCAGGCCCGCGCTTTGATGGAAGGACGCGACTACGTTTTGCCGGATGACGTTAAGAGTTTAGCTGAACCCGTTCTGGCTCACCGGATAATAATACGTCCCTCAGAGTATGGTCAGGACAAGAATGGTAAGTCCAGCATCGCTGAGCTACTGGAAAGCGTCCCCGTTCCCGGCGCGCTGGCTAAGCACTGATATATAACTGACCCGGGTGAGTCATTGAAAGTTCAAAGGATAATCCTCGTCGTTCTTTTAATCTTATTACTGGCTCTGGCCCTGGCCGGGGGCCTTACACTGGTAACTCGGTTCTGGCTGCTCTCCGTAACAGTACTATTAATCAGCTATTTGTGGGTACGGCTTGGCACGGGTGGTCTCGAGGCTGAAGTCGGGCAGCTACCGGACTTCTGTCAGGTTGGCGAGGGGTTCGATGAGGAAATCACCGTAACCAACAAGGGTAAGCTGCCCAAACTTTCCCTCAGGGTAGAGGAGGATAGCAGTTTACCCGGACACAGCAACTCTGCCGTTTTTAACCTGTCACCCGGGAGCTCCTACCGCTGGAAGAATCACACCCATTATCAGCGGCGGGGGCAGCACTACCTGGGGTCGGTTACGGCCACGGTAACTGACCCCTTTGGTCTCTTTTCCCGGCAACGGAAATTGGGAGAGCCGCAGTCTATCCTCGTCTACCCGGCAACACTGGAACTCCCCCTCTTTGAATCATCACCGATCAATGTCTCAGGCTACAATACCGGCTACCAGTCATTCAGTCAACTCAGCCCCAACGCCTCCAGTGTGAGAGAATACAACACCGGCGACAGCCTTAACCATATCCACTGGCAGAGCACGGCTCACACCAGCAGGTTAATGGTCAAGGTGTTTGACAGTGACCACCTGCACAGCGGTTCTGAGAGAGTCTGGATCATCCTCGATATGCAGGAAGCCCCTCACCTCGGTGAAGATGAAGGGAGCACAGAAGAGTACGGCGTAACCATCGCCGCCTCGCTGCTGAAAAAGTATAGTGACAGCGGAATGCAGGTCGGACTGGTCGCCTCGGGTGACCGGCATTACCTTTTTCCGCCCGAGAGGGGAGAGGAACATCTATGGCACATGATAGAAGCCCTCGCCTTGATGAAAGCCACCGGCAAAACACCCGTTGACCGTTTGGTCTCCGATGAGATTGAGTACCTGAAAGGTACTTCCACCGTCATTATCATCACCCCGTCAGACAGCGAGCGCGTGGTGGCCACCATGCAGCAGCTAAAAAATCGCGGTAATCTGGCGGTAGCAATCCTTCTCGAACCCACCAGCTTCGGCGGCAACGCTAACCCGGTAAATATCGCCCGCAACCTCAACGGCCGCGGTATTCAAGTCTATACAGTCAGAAAAGGAGATGACCTGGCCCGGGCCTTAGATAACCGCTTCTCCTCCCCGCACATCAGATATATCTGAGATACCATAAGCTATGGATACTGGGAAATGGCAAGAAGAAAGAGAGGCTATACATCCCGCAATATACCGGGGAAACGATTATCCAGACCGGCGCCCTTAACTTTTCGTTTCTGGTTTGACAGTCCGCAAGAGTGTGCCAGTGTGGCGTTGATGTTGCTTACCCTGGCTATCGCCGTGTGGTCAATCGAACAAGCCCACTGGATTACACCTCAACCATCATTGACACTTGTCCTTGGTCTCTCCGTATTCATCTTGCTGCTGCTGGGTAAGAAGCGGCTGCCTGACCTGCTAGCCCACTCCCTGATGATAGCCGGTGGAATAGCGGTAGCGGCATGGCAGTCATCCTTACTACTGCCCTTATCCGAAACAACCTCCGGCTCCAACCAATGGCTGGCTGGCTGGCAGTCCTGGTGGCAGGCAGTAAGCAATAGTAAGCCGAACGAAGGCCCCGTACATTTTGCCCTGTTTCTCCTCCTGCTTACCTGGATAACCGGTTACATCTCGACCTGGCATATTTTGAGAAAACAAAACGCCTGGCCGGCTGTATTGCTGGGTACAACCATTGTCCTGGTTAACCTCAGCAACCTGCCGGAAAACTACCGCCACTTTTTTCCCATTTATTTCCTGGCGGCAATGCTGCTCATCGGACAGACAAACCTGACCAGAACACGCAACTGGCTCCAAAAAAACGACAGCAATTTCCCTAAACGCGTCACGGTCTACTTTATGACTTCCGTGCTCTGTCTCAGCCTGTTGACTGTTTCCGGTGTCTGGTTCACCCCTGAAATTCGAGCCAAGCAACTGGAAAGCGCGGTCAGTACCAGGATACCGCGCGGTGAAAACATTGAAAGGCAGTGGTTCAATCTCTTCGCCGCGGTGCCCGGAAAGTGGGACATCATTAGGAGCCGGGAACAGGAAGCGCTGCCTTTCACTGACGCGGTAAACTACAACAGTGAAGTGCAGTTCGTGATTACCGCCGAGGAGACCTTTTACTGGCGTACCCGGAGATATGACACCTATAACCTCTGGGGTTGGAGCAGCAGCAACACCACGGATAACCGGAGACTTCAGTTCAGAACTCCGTTGAGCAGGGTAGAACCATCCCCGAACCACCGGGAGCTGACATACACCGTAGAGAGCAGCTTGAAGACAGACATCCTGCTCACCGCCGGAGAATTTATCGCCAGCGATATCCCGGTAATGCTGCAGACTCTACCTGCCGAAGAGGTTGATATAGAATCAGCGGTTACTGCCGGTACGGCCAACGTGACAGCTATCGCTCCTGCTCCGGGGACTACCCGGACAAACGCACTCAGTCCGAACGAGCTAACGTCCGGAGATATTGTCGCCGTAACTTCACCGCAACTGCTTAAAGCCAGGCAGCGCTACCGGATGACCGCCAGCATTACCACCGCCACGCCCGAGGAATTGTCCCGGGCGGGAGATAACTATACGCCACTGATTACTGAGTATTACCTGCAATTACCTGACAGCCTCCCGGCGCGTGTCAGGCAATTCAGCCAGGCACTGACCGCAGGAGCGGAAACAGCCTATGACAAAGCGATAATTATTCAAAGCTTTCTTAACGATGAATTCAAGTACAAGCAGGAGACTGAAATCCCGCCGGAGGGAACGGACGCCGTTGAGTATTTCCTTTTTAAACTGCGGGAAGGTGATTGCGTCAACTTCGCTTCGACCATGACCGTCATGCTCCGCTCAATAGGTGTGCCCGCCCGGTTCAGCACCGGGTATCTCATGGGCACGCTGGATAGAAATAGCGGTAAATACATCGTCAGAGCCAGAGACTATCATGCCCGGCCGGAGGTCTATTTCCCCGGTTACGGCTGGATAGAATTTGAGGCGACTACCCGACTGAGGGCTGAGGAGGATATTACATTCGCCGGAAGCGGTACTTCACCCCCACTTGAGGATGAGGATGAAGACTTCTTCAGTGGCGGAGGAGGGGGCGCCTTTGAAGGTACCAGTCCCGTGGAACAACCGGGACAGACCACACCGTTTCCCACCACCTTTTTCCTTATTCCGCTGGTATTTATAGTAGGGATAGTCCTTTACCGCTGGCTGAGGCGCTTTACCGGAACCGGACAGGCGTCTGATGTCTACGCTAAAATGTGTTTCCTGGCCTCTTTAATTAACCGGGGACCAAACCCGCAGGAGACCCCCCTTGAATATAGTATCAGGTTGTCCTCAGCGCTCCCGTTACAGGCTGAAGCCATCAACAACATTGCACAGGCTTATACCGAGAGCAGGTACAGTCCCAGGAAGAGACTGTTCCTGCCGCAGGAAATGAGGCTGGAAAGGTACTGGCGTGATGTCTACCGGGCGCTATTTAAGCAAATGTTGCGCTGGCGCCGCTAGACAGTATATGCAAATATCCTCTCCCTTGACGGGAGAGGAATAAGCCTGCCCCGTATTGGATACGGGGGTGAGGGTGAAGTCAATCTACCTCACTCTAACTGTCTCGTAAAGCTCACCGAAGGGGAGAGAAGACTCTACCAGCACTTGGCAAGCAAAGAGGTATTATATTAAAATACTCCTGAGTGATTCAAAATATCCATTTCAGTCCTGCTAAAGAATAGATTTGCAGCAGGCTATCAGGGATTAGGGGAGGTTATTATGAACGGTTGGACGGGTAAAGTTTTAAGGGTTGACCTGAGCCGGGGCGAATGTGAAGAGGAAGAGCTGGACCTTGACCTGGCCGAGGAATACATCGGCGGACGGGGACTGGCCACCAGGGTCTTCTTCGATGAAGTAGACCCGAATATTGACCCACTGAGTCCCGAAAATAAACTGATCTTTGCCACCGGCCTGCTTACCGGCACCGGCGCTCCCACCGGCGGGCGGTACATGGTGGTAACCAAGTCACCGTTGACCGGCACCATCCACTGCTCCAATGCCGGGGGTGATTTCGGCGCCGAACTGAAATACGCCGGTTATGACATGGTCATCATCGAGGGCAAGTCACCCACCCCGGTCTATCTTTCCATCAACAATGACGATGTCCAGCTTAAGCCCGCCGAGCACCTCTGGGGCAAAAACACTCAGGATACGGAAGAGGCCATCAAGGCTGAAACCGGGGATGAATGGATAGCACTGGACACCCATATCGCCTGCATCGGCCCGGCCGGTGAGAGACTGGTCAAGATGGCCTGTATCATGAACGATAAGCACCATGCCCTGGCCCGCTCCGGCTCAGGCACGGTGATGGGATCCAAGAACCTGAAGGCGATTGCCGTTCACGGCACCGGTGGAGTTACCGTCGCCGATGGCGAGGCTTTCAAAGAAGCCATGCTGGCTGTCTGGGACAAGGTCAAGGCGGGACGCAACACCTCCGAGTTCCTGCCCCAGTACGGCACCCTCAATGCCCTTTACCCGATGAACCAGATGGGGAACCTGTCCGTACACAACTTCCAGACCGGCACCTTCGAAGGGGCTAAAAATGTCAGCAGCCGGGTACTGCGGGCTAATTATCTCATCAGGAACGGGGGGTGCTTTTCCTGCCCCATCGCCTGCATCAGGTTAACCCGCGTCACCGACCCCGAGTTCAAGGGAGAGGGAGGAGGGCCGGAATTTGAGTCCGCCGCGCTATTGGGCCCCAACTGCGGGGTCGATAACATGGCGGCGGTGGTCAAAGCCAACTATATCTGCAATGAACTGGGAATAGATACCATATCAGTGGGGGGCACCATCGCCTGCGCCATGGAGCTATATGAGAAAGGGTACCTGACGGAGGAGGAAGCCGGCTGCCAGTTGAACTTCGGTAATGCCCAGGCACTGGTGGAGATGGTGGAGAAAATGGGGCTGCGGGAAGGCTTCGGCGATACGCTGGCCGAGGGGGGCTACCGGCTAGCCGAAAAGTACGGGCACCCGGAACTGTTCATGGGCGTGAAGAAGCAGGAGACGGCTACATATCACGTCCAGGGGGCACAGGGGACGGGGCTGGAGTACGCCACCTCCAACACCGGCTGCTCCCATAACCGGGCGCTGGTCTACAACAACGAGGTCTGGGGTATCTTCGAACCGGCTGACCCGCTAGGCACGGACGGCAAGGCCGCCATGTGCGTCAATATGCAGCACTACATGACCGTGATTGACATCAGCGGTCTGTGCCAGTTCCTCGCCCAGACCGTGATTACACCGGAGGATATAATACCCCTGCTCAATGCGGCTACCGGACTCGACTATACGGTAGAGAGCCTGTTACAGGCCGGGGAAAGGATATGGAACCTGGAACGCCTGCTTAACCTGAAAGCCGGGTTCACCGCCAAAGACGATACGCTGCCCCGGAGAATACTGGAGCAGCCCATGCTCAAGGGAGCCGCCGAAGGTCAGGTACACCATCTCCGGGAAATGCTGCCCGAGTATTACCGCCTCCGCGGCTGGGATGAGAATGGCGTGCCTACCCGTGAAAAGCTGGCAGAACTGGGGTTGTCCTGAGCCAGGGAATCTAATAACCGGATTAAGGAGAGAACAATGCCGAAAATAAGAATCGATAACGTCAAATGCACCGGCTGCCGACTCTGCGAAATGGCCTGCTCCTTTCAGCACGTCAAAAACACCTTCAATCCCAAGAGGTCGAGGATTAGGGTCTTCACTTTGGGTGACTTCTCTTACCCGGTAATCGCCGGGCCTTACACCGAGGCGGAATGCACTGCCAAGCATGTCAGCGTCAGGGATGGCATCGACTTCAATGACTGTATCACCTGCAACTCCTCCTGTCCGGTAAAACCCATCTTTAGAGAACCGGATGTTGATATCCCCCTGAAGTGCGATTTTTGCGGTGAACCACCCGACCCCCAGTGTGTCCGGGTGTGCGCGGCGGACGCCTTGACCCTGGTCCAAGGGTAATAACTGCTTTCTGAGAAAGCTGGCTAAACAGAAGAATGAGAATATTTAATAACCGCCAGTACTCCCGAACGTTCACGTCATTGCGAGCGCAGCGAAGCAATCCGCAAACCGGGAAAACGGAATGCTTCGGGCTCCGCCCTCGCATTGACAGCGATTTGTTAAATAAGCCCGGAATAAAGGTTAAAAATTGGAATCAGTAGCCCCGTTCAAGGACGCCACAGAGGCGATAAAGGAAGCCGGCGGTGAAACGCTCAAACTGTGTTTTCAATGCGGTCTCTGCACCGCCAGTTGCCCCTGGAACACGGTCAGGACTTTCATCCCGCACAAGATGGTACGCCAGACCCAGTTCGGTCTCTTTGAGCTGGAGGACGAGGACTGGTGGCTGTGCACCACCTGCAATACCTGCGTCAGCCGCTGCCCCCGCAGCGTGGGCATAACCGACGTTATGCGGGCGGCCCGCGCCATCATGGTACAGTACCAGATGTCCCCGGACAGCATCCATAGCGTCGCTGCCAGCCTGGCCAGCCTGGGCAATCCCTGGGGGGAAGCCCGCGAGAAGCGCGCCGACTGGGCGCAAGACCTTAATATAAAAAGGTTTACCAAGGGCACGGGAGTGCTCTATTTCCCGTGCTGTACACCCGCATATGATTCCCGGCTCAGCGGAGTCGCCCGCGCCAGCGCCAGCCTCTTGAGGAGTACCGGCGCCGACTTCGGTATACTGGGCACGGAGGAGAACTGCTGTGGCGAGAGCATCCGCAAGACGGGAGACACCAGCCTTTTCGTGAGCCTGGCACGGAGCAATATTGACACCTTTCACCGCAGCGGCGTCACAGAAATCATTGCCACCTCCCCCCACTGCTACACCACCTTCAAGAATGAATATCCCGCCCTGGGTGGCAGCTTTAAAGTAACCCACTTCACCC
>JAUYMF010000023.1 GCA_030698765.1 Dehalococcoidales bacterium | reverse complement strand
ACCAGATTGATGTCACAAGTACTGAGTTATTTTGAAAAGCGTACTAATGAAGCCGTTCGTGGTTAGCTTGACGAACCACAACGGCGCCCTTCGACAGGATCAGGACGAACGGTGTGATGATTACTCGGAATGCTGAAACTAAGTACTAGCTGCTGCGCCGCCGGAAACAGCACCTTTTTCTTAAACAATAATCCGGGAACTGTCCGCCTTTCTCCACCTGGCCTCAGAAATTACTACCCTGAATTCTCAATAAGTAGCCCCAGGCGGTAAAAACACTCCGATCCCAGTTCCGGAACAGTCAGTCATGGTCATTGCCCCGGTTCCCTCCCTCAAATCCTGATCTGGCACTGATACTCTCGTTACTCCACCCTGACATGGGAATGTGGACATGTCTTTTGAAGCTTTTCCCCGGATGTGTTAATCTTTATATCCAATGAGGGGATTTGATTACGTTGTCTCAAGATTTCTCATCAGTCGGGTATAGACCCAAGCCCGGAAATAGAATATTCAGGGTAACACGCATAAAACCGTGGCGGGTTCCGGTCCAGGCGATAACCAGGCCCAGGTCTGGCGAACCGTCTCTATTGACGCTGGTATACGGGTTTGCCGCCATGATTGCGGCCGGTACTATCCTGCTGGCGCTGCCGGTATCGAGTAAGTCAGGAGAATGGACTCCGTTTGTTGATGCCCTCTTTACCGCCACCTCCGGAGTCTGCGTTACCGGGCTCGTCGTTGTCGACACCCTGGACTATTGGAGCTACTTCGGTCAGGCAGTGGTCCTCGTTTTGATTCAGCTTGGCGGTTTTGGTTTCATGACCAGCACCACTGTGGCTCTTATCGCTTTAGGACGAAAAATCGGTCTTCGCGAGAGATTGCTCATCGGGGAATCCATTGGTATCGCCACGCTCGGTGACATGATCAGGGTAGTAAAAGGCATGCTGATATTCACCATCATCGCCGAGGTTATCGGGACCATCATATTCTTTTTTCGCTTCTCATCTGAATATTCAACTGGACTGGCCATCTGGAAATCGCTTTTTCAGTCTGTGTCCGCCTTCAACAATGCCGGGTTCGATATTTTTGGCGGCTTTCGCAGCATCAGCGGCTATCAAGGGGACTTCCTCGTGGTGCTGACGACGGCGGCCCTTGTTTTCCTCGGTGGCATCAGCTTTCTGGTGGTGCAGGATGTTATCAAGAGCCGCGGTCTGAGGAAGCTTTCACTGGACAGCAAGCTGGTGCTTTCCATGACCGCAGTCTTAGTGACAATGGGAATGGCCGTTGTGCTCTTTACTGAATACGGACGCCCGGATACCCTGGGCGCTATGACGCTGTCCGAAAAGCTCCTGAACGCTTTTTTCCAGTCCGTCACGTCACGTACTGCCGGGTTCAGCACTATCCATATGGCCAATATGGCCAATTATGCCCTTTTCTTTATCATGCTTCTCATGTTTGTGGGTGGGGCTTCCGGGTCTACCGCCGGCGGCATTAAGGTCAATACCCTGGGCCTGGTACTCGCCACCATCTGGAGCTCCATCAAGGGGCGGGAGCACCCCGGCGCTTTTGGTAAAGAATTCATGAACCAGCAGATATTTCGCGCCCTGGCTATTATCATGATTTCTATCGGGGTCGTTTCTATCGTTGTCTTTCTCCTCACGGTTACCGAGAAATTCGCTTTCTTAAACATCTTGTTTGAGGTGGTCTCCGCCTTTGGTACCGTTGGTCTCTCTACAGGAATAACGCCTGACTTATCAACCGCCGGTCGGCTGCTGATTACCGCCACGATGTTTGCCGGCAGGCTCGGCCCGGTTACCCTGGCACTGGCCCTGGTGAAGAGGCAGCAACCGACCAAGTATCGCTACTCCAAAGAGGTAGTCAGAATAGGATAGCAGGGGGTAAAAACTTGAAAAAACAGGTCATCGTTGTAGGTTTAGGTCGCTTTGGCGTCAGTTTAGCCGCAAATATGTCAGAGATGGGACATGATGTACTGGCCCTTGATACTGATGAGCAGAAGGTGCAGAGCGCATCGGGACAGATGACACACACTGTCCAGGCTGACGCCACCAATGAGTCCGTACTGAGAGAGCTGGGCGCAGGCAATTTTGATATCGCCATTGTTGCGATTGGCACCGCTGTCCAGAATAGCGTGCTGGCAACGATCTTACTGAAGAGACTTGGCGTTCCTTATGTTATCGCCAGGGCCAGCTCTGACCTCCACGGGGAGATACTGGATAAAATCGGGGCGGACAGGGTTGTATATCCTGAGCACACGATGGGGCAAATACTTGCCCACGAGGCGATTCTGGGCGCCGTTTCTGAGTATATGCCGGTTGTTTCCGGGTACGGCATCGCCAAGGTAGAAGCCAGTCCTGATTTTGTCGGACAGACGTTGTCTGATCTCGGGGTTGGGCCCAGGGGTAAACTCGGCGTGGCGGTACTGATTATCCAGCGGGAAAAGGACATCATCGTGGCACCCGGCCAGGGTGAGCTGGTCAAGCAAGGCGATACTCTCATCGTAGCCGGCAATATCGAGAGGCTGGTCGATTTCCTGCCCAAGACAAAGCCGGATAATGATGGCCGGAAACGCAAAACCTAGTGTGGTGAACCGCACAAATAACGTTGGTATATGCCTTTCGCCCAATTCCGGACCCGTATCAGGTACGGGATAAACTCCCGCCGTAATCTAGCGGGTATCTTACGGTCTCTGCATACCGACTTTCGTCGGTATGCTTATGAAGCATTCTAACAAAGTGTTAGAAACAACACACTAGCACCGGGATAGGCTCCTGCTGGTGTCTCACCGGGCTTACAAAATATTGACATCCCACCCGGGAAAAAGTATTATATCCCCCAGGGGGGATATAATATGGTTACTTTCTGGAAACGCTATCAAACGGTACTGACATCGCAAGAGTTCATCATTACCGCTACCACCGCATTGCTCCTTCTGGTCAGTGTCAGCCTGGACCTGGCCGGGACTGGCTACTGGGTATATACCTCCGTAGCGCTGGCCGCCGTGGCTGTCGGCGGCATCCCCATCATCATCAGCGCCATAAAAGGCCTGCTCCAGCGCCAGATGAATGTTGACGAACTGGTAGCTATTGCCATCATCGCCTCCGTGATTTTTGAAGAATACCTCTCCGCTGGTTTTGTCGCCTTTATGATGCTCTTCGGTAAAATACTGGAGGACTTCACCGCCGCCCGGGCAAAAACCGCTTTAGAGGACCTGGGCAAGCTCGTTCCGGCTACTGTCTGTGTCCGCCGTGACGGGGAAGATTCCTTAATTCCCATCGAGCAGGTCGTCCCTGGCGACCTGCTAATAACGAAATCCGGCGAACGCATTGCCGTGGATGGTGTGGTCATCAGCGGGCAGGCATCAGTGAACCAGGCGCCGATTACCGGTGAATCCATGCCTGTCGCCAAAGCTAAAGGCAGCGAAGTCTATGCCGGTACCCTGAATGAGCTGGGCGCGCTGGAAATCAGGACCAGCAAAGTGGGTGATGCCACTACTCTGGGACAGGTTATGCACCTGGTGGAGGAAGCCGAGGAGAACCGGGCGCCGATTGTCCGCATCGCTGACCAGTACGCCAGGTATTTCACTCCGCTCATCCTGACAATCGCCATCCTGGTTTACGCGGTTACCCGGAATGTGACGGCGGCGCTGGCAGTGCTGATTGTTGCCTGTCCCTGCGCCCTGGTGATGGCTACTCCCACCGCTATTATTGCCGGTGTCGCCAATGGCGCGCGGCGGGGCATATTGATTAAGGGGGGTGCCCGCCTCGAGGCTGCCGGTAGAGTGACGGCGGTAGCGATAGACAAGACCGGCACCATCACGCTGGGAGAACCCAGTGTAGTCAGGATTATAACCTTTGACGGTATGGGCGAACAGGAAGTCCTGCAACACGCGGCCATAGCCGAGAGGTCATCAGAGCACCTTCTGGGTAAAGCCATACTGAATAAGGCCAGAGAGTGGGGACTGAAGATACCCGCTGCTGACGAATTTCAGGCTGTTCCGGGACAGGGTGCAATTGCCCTCTTAGATAATAAACAGATAATGGTAGGCACTGAAGCGCTTTTACTGGAGAACCGGGTGAGCCTGCCGCCTGGGCTGGCAGTTACACTTACGGACCTGGAGAAGGAAGGACTGACCCCTCTGCTGGTGGCTTCAGCCGGGAAGACCCTGGGGGTTATCGGTGTCGCCGATATCGTACGTGAGGATATGAGACAGGCTATCCAGAATCTTAGGAGTAGCGGCGTCAAGAAAGTAGTGATGATGACCGGGGATAGCCCGGAGATAGCCCGGCGCGTCGCCAGCGCCGTCGGCATTGATGAATGGCAGGCCCGGCTGCTCCCTCATCAGAAGGTTGAGAGCATTAAAGCGCTGCAGCGTGACGGCTACCGCGTGGCTATGTTCGGTGACGGCATCAATGATGCTCCGGCCTTAGCCCAGGCTGATGTGGGCGTGGCCATGGGTATCACCGGGACTGATATCGCCATGGATACCGCTGATATCGTCCTGATGAAGGACGATACGCTGAAAGCCGCCGAAGCCATCAATCTCAGCCACAACACCCTGAAGACGATAAAACAAAACCTGGCTTTCGCCCTCTTTTTCAACCTTATCGGAGTTGGACTGGCAGCCTCAGGAATGCTTAGCCCTATCGCCGCGGCTATTTTTCATAACATCGGTTCGGTAGCCGTGGTGGTCAATTCAGCCCGGCTAGTTACCAGCCGGAACCTTTCCCGAAAATAATATTGCTCAAGGAGGAATGAATATGCACCGGAATTTTTACAACTACGATGTCACTTCAGGAAAAGGCGAAGAGGCGGAAAAGTTTCTCAAAGACCGGGCCTCTCGCCTGAAGGGTAGTCCCGGTTTCCTGGGTTGCTCCATTATGAAACATGCCGGGCATGGGCATGATGCCGGCCATGATGATTATGCTTTTATGCATGACTGGCAGAGCACGGAGGACTTGCAGGCTTTCATGAAGAAGAACGGTACTACGACCAGGGAATTTTTTGATCCACCCAAGCTGGAAGGCAGCGCGAGCCACAAGCACCAGCCTGAAGCTCCACATGAGCAC
>JAUYMF010000022.1 GCA_030698765.1 Dehalococcoidales bacterium | reverse complement strand
CCTTCTTTAAGCTGCCCCACCACCGTCGAAGTCAGATGAAAAACGGTGGGGTACTTCTCCAGGATTGCCAACTCGGTGACCTTGACCGTGCCGAAACGGCAGACTTTCCCCAGGTCATTCCTTTCCAGGTCGACAATCATCATATTTTCCGCATGGTCCTTGATACTGCTGAGCAGCCCCTTTGCCTTAGCCAGGTCATCACGCGGTGTCTTGCCGCGGGAGGTGGTACCCTTGATAGGACGTGTCTCTACCCGGTCACCCCGGCAGCGGATGAATCTTTCCGGTGAGGCGCTTACAATGGTGACTTCGCCGAAGTCAAGGTAAGCGGCAAAGGGCGCCGGATTTACCTGCCGCAGGCGGAGGTAAAGCTCCCAGGGGATAACGGGCATTTCCGCTTCGAACCTTTGTGAGATATTCACCTCAAAAATATCGCCGTCAATGATATATTGCCGCGCCTTTTCCACCGCCTCAATGTAATCATCATGGGTAAAGTTGCTGGTGAGACCGGTACGTCCACCGGCGGAAGTGAATTTTGATCCCGGCTCTTCTCCGGCACGGGGAAGACTTGCCAGCCTTTTTTTGAATTCTTCAAGACGTTCCCCGGCCCGGCAAAGCCTCGGCTTTTCCTCAAGTTCGGGGAATCCTGTCGAAACTATAAATGTCTTCCCGAGGAGATTATCGAAAGCCAGCACCAGGTCATAAAAACCGAAGCAGCATTCCGGTAACCGGAGATCATCGACGGCTTTCCCGGGTAGTTTTTCAATGAAATGACATATATCGTAGCTGATATAGCCTACGGCGCCGCCGGAAAAGTGAACCGGCTGCGAACAAGTATCCAGGCGATAGGTCTCCAGATACCTGCCCAGGATATCAAGCGGGTTACCTTTTTCGATTGATGCAACACTGTCCCTGATGATGGTTATGTTTTCACCTCGGGACTTGAGCAGCAGAAACGGGCTCCCGCCCATGAAGGAATACCGCCCCAGCTTCTGCGGGTCCAGACCGCTGTCAAGAAAGAAACAAGCCGGTTCTTTCCTGAAAAGCTCGAAGACTGCCACTGCCGACAGTCCGTCACCCAATTCTTCTATCAGTGGTAAACGAGTCATGCTACGCTATGTATTGTACTATCTTACCAGCGAAATGGGAATTAAAAATCCAGGGTATGGTCCCTCAACTCCAGGGCGCCGGTTTCTCCAAAGCTCGTGGATATGATATTCTATATATCGATGCTATGCTGGATGGCTTAGGCGCTACACGAAGACGGTTTCAAGGAATCTTCTTTGGTTGGTGGATCGTTCTATCTTCCTGTGTTATTAATGCGTTGAACCGGGGCTTTCTGAATCAGGGCTTTACAGTTTATTTCCTGCCGCTTCAGGCGGAGTTTGGCTGGAGCCGCGCTCTGCTTTCCACAGGCTACTCTCTGGGACATGTCGAAAGCGGGATCCTGGATCCCTTTCAGGGGTGGATTTCAGACCGTTTTGGACCCCGTCGTGTGATATTGATCGGCGTCATCTTGCTTGGCGGTGGCTTTATCATGTTGAGTATGGTCCAGTCCATTGTGGCCTTTTTTGCCGCTTTTCTCTTGCTATCCATAGGGTCCGGCTTTTGCGGTAATCTTTCTTTCATGGTGGCTATATTCAACTGGTTTGTCCGTAAACGCAGCCTGACCTTGGGTATAGCTTTAGCAGGCGGAGCATTGGGCGGAGTGATTGTACCGGCGATAGCATGGAGCCTGACCACCCATGGATGGCGCGTTACCGCCCTAGCCTCCGGTTTTATTATCTGGATCATCGGTATCCCGCTGGCTCTACTGGTACGCCATAAGCCGGAGCAATACGGCTACCTTCCGGACGGTGACCGCCCGGCTCGCTCCGAAGAGCATCTGCAGGAACATCCTTCTGCCAGCCCGGTTCCACAGGATAAGTCTCAAGAGGATGACAGCTTCTCGGCGAGAGAGGCTCTCAAGTCCCGCGCTTTCTGGTTGATTGCAAGTGGACACGCCTTAGCTATTTTGACCGTATCCGCGGTTTCTCTCCATCTGGCGCCTCACCTTGTCCAGCAGCTAGGAATGTCCTTAGAGGCTGCCGGTAGCATTGTGGCGCTATTGTCGGTGTTCTCCGTTGTCGGCAGGGTAGTTGGCGGGTTTCTTGCCGACCGGATTCAAAAGAGGGTGCTACTTGTGATATGCATGCTGTCTCACAGCATTGGCCTCTTCATACTGACCTACGCCATCAGCATGGGGCAGGTTATCCTGTTTACCATATTCCATGGTATAGCGTGGGGCATTCGAGCCGTCACGCAGAACGCAATCCGTGCGGAGTACTTCGGGCGCAACTCCATAGGGCTTATACTGGGGATCTCAAATGTATTTTCGACCACGGCACAGGTCAGCGCTCCTATCTTTGCGGGCTGGCTCGCAGACATATACGGAGACTACCGGTTAGCGTTCACCATCCTGACCGTGCTTACTGCTTTTGGCTCTCTATTTTTTGGGTTTGCCGGCAAGCCGGTTCGAAAATCACAGGCCAGGATGTAGTCGCCAATCGAGGGCACTGCGAGTAAGGGTAATGCCGGAGAAAGCGGACATATGGAAGTAATCTCGCTTGGGGATTACTTCCATGCAGTGGACGGCTCAAAGAGAGCCTTTCCCTGCCACCGCACAAACACCGGGATGATTGCCCTTCCATGCGTATGAAACCTGTAAATAAAGTGGTAAAATATCCGGGTAAGAGCAATCATATTCGATAAAGGGCACCGCAGATGCCTGTGTGAGTCGTTCCTCTGGCAACTGAAAAGGGACGCTAAGGGGGGAAGAATAATGAACCGCTCTGATCTGAAGGAAGAACAGAAGGAAGCCTTATGGCAAAAAGCTCGGGCATCCGGGATGACCCGCCGCAAGTTTCTCATCTTGCTTGCCGGTAGCGGCGCGGCGGCTGTGCTGGCCGCCTGTACCCTGAAAGAAACACCGCCACTCCCCTCCACACCAACGGAGACATCCACTTCATCCAGGCCAGTTAACAAACCGCTGCCGGAACAGTTCTTCATCCCCATCGGCGCGACTAATGCGGAGATGCGTTTTGAGGTTATGGCGAACCGGCCTTATGCCATGCCTAATTCGTTCTTCTTCGTTCGTAACCACACTTCGGCGCCTTTGGTTGATGTCAAAACCTGGACATTAAATATTGAGGGCGATGGCGTGGCAACACCCTTAACACTGACCTACGATGACCTCTTGAAGCTGCCGTCAAAGACGGTGACGCGCTATCTTGAGTGTGCCGGCAACGGACGCAGCTTTTATGCCAGCCTGATGAATAATCCGGCACAGGGCGGCCAGTGGCATTTGGGCGCTTACGGAATTGCCGAATGGGTGGGCGTACCACTGAACGAGCTTTTGAGCCGTGCCGGAATCAAGGGCTCGGCCGTTGACGTTATGCCAATCGGCCTCGACAGCACACAGGTACGGAGACCAATGTCAGTGGACAAAGCGATGGCGGACGATACCATTCTCGCCTACATGATGAATGGTGATATTCTGCCAATAGACCACGGTTTTCCGGCGCGGGTGCTGACTCCCGGTTGGATCGGCGTCGCCAATGTTAAGTGGGTCAATAAACTCATTGTGTCCACGACGCCGCAATACTCGGATTGGAACACAAAAACCTACATCATGGTTGGGCCTGATTATCAACCCCAACCGCCGGCAGACGGACCGGCTCTCAGCACTCAAGTAATGAAGAGCGCGTTGTGCCTGCCTTTCCCGGCCACCTTGAAGGCTGGCTCCCAGAAGGTGACCGGCTATGCCTGGTCGCCTTTCGGGAAGATATCAGGGGTAGACGTTAGTCTTGATGGAGGCGTTACCTTCCAGCCAGCCGTGCTTACCGGTCCTAATATTGAGAGTGCCGGCAGCCGCTGGGAATTCTCCTTCACTGCGCAACCGGGAGATATGACTATCACACCGCGTGCTGTTGATAATCAGGGTAACGTGCAGTACCCTGTTTCACAGCAACAATGGAACCAACAGGGCTACATCTTCGGCGCGATGGTGCCACATCCGGTGACAGTTTCCCAGGAATGACGAAATGCTGAAATTTGGTTCCGTATGTTTACCGGTCATCCTTATTGTCAGCTTGTTTATCAGCGCTTGTGGTGGACAACCCCGGCAACCTTCTGCTCCCACCGCTGCACAGCTTGCAGAAACGGGGAAGACAGTTTATGCCACTCATTGTGCAGAATGCCATGGCGATAACGAAGACGGGATAACGGCACCGGCGATTACCGGCGTTAATGCCCGGCTGGCAAAGTACAACACGGGACAGGGGCTTATGGACTATGTAAATACAGCCATGCCACAGGATAACCCGGGAAGCCTTTCCCAGCAGGACTACTTGAATGTGGTGGGCTATTTACTGGTTGAAAACAACTTTATTTCACCCGGGACTCCTCTGGACGCGAACCGTCTGGGTAACATAACTTTGAAATAACAGGTATATAGTCATGTTATGTATAAATACTTTTCATTACCCACGCTCAAACGCTTACGCGTGGTCATACATGGTATCCCTGGAATCCGGCGTTTTGACCTTTCCCCCGTAAATAATGCCAACGCCTCTTAGAGTTCTCCGCTAGAATATAGCGAACGGGAGGACTCGAAATGAAACGGAAGAAGTACACCGAAGAGCAGATTATCCAGGTTCTCAAAGAGGGAGAGGCCGGGGC
>JAUYMF010000021.1 GCA_030698765.1 Dehalococcoidales bacterium | reverse complement strand
CTTATTACGTAACCCGGAACTATGCCCAGCAGCAGGACACCGAGGGAGGAGAGCAGCAGGGCAATCCTTAATGCGCTCGAGGAGGGTATTTTCTCGGCGGAGGCTGGCTCTCCGAACCACATTACCTTGACCACCCGCAGGTAGTAGTAGGCGGAGATAACGCTGTTGATGACGGCGATGATGACCAGCCAGAGCAGGCCATTATGTACCGCCCCGCTGAAGATGTAGAACTTGGCCATAAAACCGGCCGCGGGCGGCATACCGATAAGGGAGATCAGGCTCAGGCTCAGTGCCAGTGCCAGCAGCGGCGCCCGCTTGCTCACGCCTGAATAATCCTTAATGAGGTCGCTGTCAAGCTTGTTGGAGATGGCGATGATGGCGGTAAAGGCGCCCAGGTTGGCGACGGCATAGCCAGCCAGGAAAAAGATGACCCCGCTCCGCCCGATAACATCGGCGCCGGGAGCGACGCCCATCGCCGCCAGCCCCACCATCAGGTAACCGGCCTGGGCGATGCTGGAGTAACCGAGCATGCGCTTGATATTGACCTGGGGAAGGGCGGTAACATTACCCAGGGTCATGCCGATAGCCGCCAGCACGGCGAAAACCATTCCCCATTCCTGGCTCAGCCATGCCGGAAGCCCGAAGGCGGAGTTGAAGACTCTCAGGATTACGGCAAACCCGGCGGCTTTACTGCCCACGGAAAGGTAAGCGGTTATCGGGGTCGGCGCTCCTTCGTAGACGTCCGGTACCCACATGTGGAAGGGTACCGCCGCTATCTTGAAGCCGAAACCGGCAATCATCATCACGATGCCTAGAAACAGTGCCGGGCTGGCGGAGAGAGCGGCCGGAGTCATGGTATGGAGTACCCGGCCAATCTCACCCAGCTGCGTTTCACCGGTAAAGCCGAAGACCAGCGCCATGCCGTAGAGCAGCACGGCTGAGGCGATAGCCCCCAGCAGCAGGTATTTCAGCGAGGCTTCGGTTGATTTCTGGTCTTTGAGAAAGCCGACCAGGACATAGAGAGGGATGCTGGTCAACTCTAAAGCGATGTAGATTGAGATTAACTCGGTGGTAGCCGCCATCAGCGTCATCCCCAGCGCCGAAATCAATATCAGGGCATAGTATTCTCCCTGGAAGCGGGCAAACCGGGATACGTAGTCCTGTGAGGCGAGGATAACCATGGCGGCAATGCCCAGGAAGAGCAGCTTAAAGAAGACGGCAAAGCTGTCCAGGGCAAACATGCCGTTGAAATAAGACAGGGAAAAATTCCACAGAGATAGGCTGAAGAAAGCCGAGATTACAATACCGATGATACTGACCGCGGCCAGCACTTTCTTTCGTTCGGTAAAAAGGTCGAGCAGGATAACCAGTATCGCGGAGGCAACCAGGATCAACTCCGGCAGAATAGCTGCCCAGAGAGGGAAGACGCTTAGATTTAATGCTGGTGCCAATAGCCCGAGATTCAAAGCTTCTACTTTACCCTCCTAAAAGGTTCACTATGGGTGAAATCCCCAGTCCAATAATATCGGTCACTATTGCCGGATAGATGCCGACAAGCATAATCAAGGCTACAAAGGCAAACATGTATACTTTTTCCAGGGTATCGGCGTCCTTGACGCCGTCGTACTGCTCCAGTACCGGTCCGTAGAATGTCCGCTGCAGCATCCACAGGATGTAGCCGGCGGCCAGGACGACCCCGATTACGGCCAGGATGGTATAAAGCTGTATGCCGCTGACCAGGGTGCTGGAGAAACTGCCGGCGAAGACCAGAAACTCGGCGGCAAAACCGCTGGTGGTGGGCAGTCCCAGAGACCCCAGCCCGGCGATTGAGAAGATAACGGCGATAACCGGCATCTGCCCCGCCAGCCCGCCCAGCTTTCTCAGGTCACGTTCATGGACATTATGCATGGTCAGACCAGCCATGGCAAAGAGGAGTCCGGTAAGAAGCCCGTGGCTGACCATCTGTAACGCTGCCCCGGTCAGGCTCACCTGTCCCAGAGCAAAAATACCGAGCAGGACATAACCCATGTGGCTGACGCTGCTGTAAGCAATCATCCGTTTGAGGTCAGTCTGTCTCAAGGTGATGGCAGCCCCGTAGAGGATGCTGATCACCGCGAGAGCCACCAGCAGAGGAGCGTAGTCGCGGGCTACCTGGGGGAAGATGCTGACACAGACGCGGATGATGCCGTAGCCGCCCATCTTGATTAGCGCCCCGGCCAGCATCACGCTGCCGGCGGTAGGGGCATCGGTATGAGCGTCAGGCAGCCAGGTGTGCAGCGGGAAGACCGGCAGCTTGACGGCAAAACCGGTCAGCAGCAGGAAGAAGATAGCCGCTTGAGGAATGAAGGTGACCAGAGCCGCCAGCTGGTTCTGGGCCAGGTCTACCATATTCAGGCTGCCGGTAGTCAAGTAGAGACTGAGGATACCGGCCAGCATCATGGCGCTGCCGAACAGGGTATAAATAACGTATTTGATTGCCGAGTATTCTTTCCGCCCCGCTCCCCAGATGGAGATTAAGAAGTACATCGGGATAATCTCTATCTCCCAGAAGATAAAGAACAGCAGCAGGTCGAGGGAGGAAAACACGCCCAGTATGCTGGTCTCCAGCAGCAGCAGCCAAGCGAAGTACTCGCGGACTCTATGGTGCTCCTTCCATGAGATGAGCACTACCATGAAGCCGAGGAAGGCGGTCAGCACCACCATGGGCAGGCTCAAACCGTCAACGCCCAGGTGGTAGAAAGCCCGCAGCGGGGCGATCCAGGCCAGCTTTTCCTCAAACTGGATTACTCCGGCCGCCGCCGCCGATTTATCGAAATTAAAGAAGGTGATAATTGACAGCAGCAGGGGTACAGCGGTGAAAATAGCTGCCAGCCATTTAACCAGCCTTTCCCGCCCCCCGCCGAACAGGGCAATCAGGACTGCCCCGACTAGCGGGAGGAAGACTATCCATGTCAGATAATTAAAGTCCAATTATACTGACTCCTTTTCAGCCGGTGAAATAAAGCACCAGGATAATCGCCAGGATGCCGATGCCGATAAATAATCCGTAGAACTGTAACTGCCCGGTCTGTACCCGCCGGATAGCCCTGCCTCCGGCCACCGCCCCGCTGGCGACGCCGTTGACGATGCCATCCACGCCGTAGGTATCGACCTGTTGCAGGGCGTTGAACAGTCCTTTCAGCAGGACTATCCTGACAATAATATTCTCATAAAGCTCGTCAAACCAGTACTTGCGGTAAAACAGGGTGTAGAGTGGCTTGAAAATGTTGCCCGTGGTTTCGGCGGAGAGCGATTTGGCGCTGTACATCAGGTATGCCAGCAGGATGCCCAATAACGCCACCAGCAGGGATACTAAAGGTATCGGTGAGTGAGTGAAAACACCAAAGAGACCCTCGATAACACCATGTGTCTCCCCGTGTCCCATGAAGGCGCCGAAGGCGCCAGTAACGTTCCAGAAGCCGGAAATAACGGCCAGTCCCGCCAGGACTACCATCGGCATCACCATCACCGGAGGCGACTCGTGGGGGTGGCCGTGAGCTTCAGGGCTGCCTCCCCGGTACTCCCCGCCGAAGGTCATAAATACCGCGCGGAACATATAGAAGGCGGTCATAAATACGGTTATCATTGCCAGCACTCCGAGCACCGGCTGGTTCTCCAGGGCGACGGCGAGAATCTCGTCCTTGCTCCAGAAACCGGCTAGCGGCCAGATACCGGCCAGGCTCAGCGAGCCGATGACGAAGGTCATATAGGTCCAGGGCATCACCTTGCGCAAGCCACCCATCTGGCGCATATCGAATGTTCCGGTGGCGTGGTTGACGCTGCCGGACCCGAGGAAGAGCAACGCCTTGAAGAAGGCGTGGTTGAACAGGTGAAAGATGCCGATGGCGGTAGCCGCTTTAGCCGCTTCTACGGTTACATCTCCCCCGTGAGCCATACCCAGCCCGGCGGCTCCCAGCCCCAGCATCATGTAGCCGAGCTGGCTGATGGTGGAATAGGCCAGCACCCGCTTGATATCAGTCGCCACCAGTCCCATGGAAGCGGCGAAAATGGCGGTGAAGCCGCCGATAACGGCGACGGTGGTCATTGCTTCCAAGGAAGGGGCGAAGATGGGGAAGGTGCGGGCTACCAGAAAGACCCCGGCGGATACCATGGTCGCCGAGTGGATTAAGGCGCTGACCGGGGTCGGGCCTTCCATGGCGTCCGGCAGCCAGACGTGGAGCGGGAACTGGGCCGACTTGCCCACCGCCCCGGAAAAGATGCCGATGGCTGCCCAGGTGAGGGTGCTACCGGCTATTGCTCCGGCGATGGCCAGCTCATGCAGTTCCGCGATATCAAAAGTGCCTGTTTTGGCGAATATCAGCAGAATTGCCGCCAGGAAACCGAAGTCGCCGAGACGGGTAACGATGAAGGCCTTTTTGGCGGCGTTGGCCGCCGAGGGACGGTGGAACCAGAACCCGATGAGCAGGTAAGAGCAAAGTCCTACCATCTCCCAGAAGACGAATATCAGCAGCAGGCTATCGGCCAGGAGCAGTCCCAGCATAGAAGCGGTAAATAGTGACATCCAGGCATAATAACGCGTGTAAGTTCCGTCATTATGCTCCACAGAATGGGCCATGTAGCCGAGGGAATAAATCTGCACCATCAGGCTGACCAGGCTCACCACCACCACCATCACCGCCGTCAGCGGGTCAACCAGCAGCCCGAGGTTAAAGGTGAACTCATTGCCGACTGCCAGCCAGCTAATGTCCGGTACCGCCAGCTCATGTTGCGGCGCTGCCATTGCTGCCGTCAGTGTCCAGAGAGACAGGACTAATGAGCCGCTTATGGCCGTAATGGTGATATAACCGGCAACCCTGGACTCTTTGCTGACGAAGGGTTTGACCAAAAACGATATTATCAAGAAAGAGAGAACGGGTAGTAGAAATATGAGCCAGATTGCTTGATACGGCATCACAGTTTCCTTAACACCTCTTCGATGATGTGTTGTTTGTCCTGGGGTACCAGGACACGGTAGCTGGCCAGTTCCCGGTCTAGCGGTTCCCCGGGAATTTCCGGCAGGATGCGGGTCGGGATTCCCTCTCCCTCAAAGAGGTTCTTCCACATCTCCGCGGTCATCAGGTTCTTGGCTTTTTTAACTTCTGTCCACATACTATTTGTTCTACCTCACCCTCTGTGTTCCCCTCTCCTTCAGAGGAGAGGGGAAGGTGGTTATGGGAGAGGGGTTTCGCCCCTCTTGAACTCCCCGAAAATTATTCCGGGTTACACACCCTTGTATCCCTCTGAATCCCCCTACCCCTTCATTAAGTCGATTTCGGTGCTTTCAATCGTTTCACGGTTACGGTAAATGGCGATGATTATCGCCAGTCCAACGGCGGCCTCGGCGGCGGCCACCACCAGGATAAAGATGGTGAAGACCTGCCCGGTCAATAACGTGGGTACAATGTTCCGCGAGAAGGCGACCATAGAGATATTGACGGCGTTGAGCATGATTTCAATTGACATCAGTATGACGATGGCATTACGTTTCGCCAGCGCTCCGTAGAGTCCGATAGAAAACAGGACGGCGGATAATATCAGGTAATGTTCCAGTCCTACTGACATGATTACTTTTCCCTCACCAGAACTATCGCTCCTAAAATAGCGGCCAGTAAAAGAACGGCCGCAATCTCTAACGGCAGGATAAAGCCACCACTACCCAGGAGTTTATCCGCCAGGGCTGCGGTGGTTGGTTCCAGGGGTGCTGCCGTGGATACCGCCCACGGCGTACCGGTCAGGGCAAAGCCCAGTACCGCCAGGAACAGAACCGACACGATAAAAGCCGGAACGCGTAATTTATTGGAAAGGTTGCCCTGCGAGACGTCTCTGGTCAGCATGATGGCCAGGATAATCAGTATCGATATGCCGCCAACGTAGACCAGAATCTGCACCGCCGCCAGGAAATCAGCGCTGAGAGTAATATAAATCCCGGCTACAGTCAGGAAACACAGCACCAGGGACAGGGCGGCCCGGAAGATATTGCGTAACGAGACTACTGCCAGAGCGGCAAAAACGCCGACAACCGCCAGTATCCAGAAAGCAATATCCAGTCCCATTATTCCTTCTCCATCTCCATACCCCGGTACAGTAGTAATGTCTGCTGAGGTAGCGTGGCCGCAATCTTTGGGTACATGTAGCCGCTGACCGGTCTCTCGGCAGATGCCAGCAGCCTTTCGTTGGTCTGTATCAGCTCACCGCGGCGGTATTTCGCCCGCTCATAGGAGTAACCCATATAGAGCGCTTCGTAAGGGCAGGCTTCGACGCACAATCCGCAGGATATGCAGTAGCCGGTATCCACCTCGATTTTCTCAACGTTATACTTGTTACCTTCAAGATTAACTGAAGTAACGATACTGATAACACCCTGTGGGCAGGTTCTGGCGCAGGTGGTGCAGCCGGTGCACTTGATATTATCCCAGATTAGCTCGTTGCCGCGGCTGCGGCGCGAGGGGGTCAGCCTCTCCTCCGGGTACTGGGTCGTCACCGGATGACGGAGAAGGTATTTGATGGTAACCGTCAAGCCTTTGGCCAGCCCTTTTCCGTATCGTTCAAACTTCAACTCTAACCCATCCTGACTTGAATATTTTCATACTTATGGTACCGGTCTGCTTATGTTACCTAAACTTGAACTCTGCCCCAGCCCAGCTTAAAGAATCTTGACCAGAGCAGTATCAGTATTACGGTTATCCCGATGTTGACCGGTATCAATATACCCGGCAGGGCTTCCGGCCAGGTCAACACTTGTACTCCGGTGATAAACAGGTTAATCAACGCCAGCGGCAGCAGGAATTTCCAGGCGAGCGCCATCAACTGGTCGATGCGGACCCTGGGGAAGGTTGTCCGTGTCCAGATCATGACGAAGAACACAATGACAATCTTGAGTATCAGCCAGAGCCAGGGTGGCAGTACCGGGCCTCTCCAGCCGCCGAGGAAAAGGGTGGCGATGATGGCGGAAATAGCCAGCGCCTCAGCGTATTCCACCAGATAGAACAGGGCAAATTTCATCCCCGAGTATTCGGTGTGAAATCCGGCGACCAGCTCCGAATCCGCCTCCATGAGGTCAAAGGGACTGCGGTTAATCTCGGCGCAGCCGGCGATGAAGAAGAGGATAAAGCCCAGGGGCTGTAATAGAATAAAGGGGACGTTCTGCGCCAGCACAATATCGTTCAGGGACAGAGAGCCGGCCAGCAGCACCACGCTGATAACGGAGAGCACCAGGGGGATCTCATAGCTGACCACAGCGGCCACATCACGCATGGCGCCGAGGAGGGAATACTTGTTATTGGAACCCCACCCGGCCATGAATATCCCCAGGGTGGAGATGGAGCTTACCGCCACCACGTAGAGGATGCCGATGTTGAGGTCAGCCAGCAGTGCCCCGTTCTGGAAGGGCACCACGGCGAAAATCATCAGCACCGGGGAAAAAGCGACTATTGGGGCCAGCCAGTGCACTATTTTATCCCCTTTATCCGGGATGATATCTTCCTTGAGCAGCACCTTTATAGCATCGGCCACCGGCTGCAGCAGCCCGAATGGTCCCGTTCGGTTGGGGCCGAGGCGTGCCTGCATCCGTCCCATCCCTCTCCGCTCCAGCCAGATAAAGCCCATCACCGTGGTCAGTACAAAGCCCAGGATGATAATGGTAAACACCAGCCAGTGCCACCAGAACCCGCCCGGCCAGTCCGGGGGCAGGGCCTGCCAGGAATGCTCCAGGCTTGTGCCGAGGTTAAATATCGTCAATTATCTGTCGACCTCACCCATGGTAATATCAATGCTGCCGAATATGATGATGGCGTCCTGTATCTTCCAGCCGACCATCATCTCGCGCAGCGCGGTCAGGTTTATCAGGCTTGGCGCCCGGACATGACAGCGGTAGGGAGCGATGGAGCGGTCGGAAACCAGGTAGAAGCCGAGCTCGCCCTTGGGGGCCTCGATGTGGGCATAGGCGTCCCCGGCGGGGGGGCGCACCAGGTGGGGCACCTCACTTTTCACCGCGCCTGCCGGTATCTGAGCTAATGCCTGCTCCAGAATGCGCAGGCTCTGACGCATCTCGGCTATTCTTACCCGGTAGCGGTCATAGCAATCGCCGATAATGCCGGTGGGGATGTCAAACTCAAAACGGTCGTAGATGGAGTAAGGGTCTACTTTGCGGATGTCCCACGGCACGCCGCAGGCTCTGAGCACCGGGCCGCTGGCACAGATATCCAGGGCCGTTTCTCTGGGGAGGATGCCCACGCCCTTAGAGCGCGCCAGCAGTATCTCGTTCTCGGCGAGGAGACGGTCATATTCATCAATGAAACCGGGCATTTGCCGGACGAACTTGCGCACCGCCGGCAGGAATTCTTCGGGGACATCCTGGTTAAAGCCGCCGACGCGCATGTAGTTGTAGAGCAGGCGTTGTCCACTGATCATCTCAAAAAGGTCGACGATTTTCTCTCTTTCCCGGAACATGTAGAGGAAAGGGGTAAAGAAAGCCCCGCAGTCGTTAAGGAAAGCGCCGACGGCGATGAGGTGGCTGGCGATGCGCTGCAGCTCGGCCAGGATCACCCGCAGGTACTCGGCGCGCTCCGGGACGGTTATCCCCGCCAGCTTTTCCACGGAGAGGACGTAGGCCAGGTTATTGCTCATCGAAGCCAGGTAGTCAAGGCGGTCGGTCAGCGGGATAATACCTGTGTAGGTGCGTTCCTCGGCCAGTTTTTCAATCCCGCGGTGCAGGTAGCCGAAGACCGGTTCCACGTCAATAATGACTTCCCCGTCAAGGGTTGCCCGCATGCGGAACACTCCGTGGGTGCTGGGGTGCACCGGGCCGATGTTAAGTACCAGGGGTTCGGTTTTCAGTACCAACTACTTAATCTCCATGCTTTTATAAATAGTCCCGGCGCAGGGGGTGTCCTTCAAACCCCTGCCAGAGAACGATGCGCTTCAGGTTGGGGTGCCCGGTAAAGTTAATCCCCAGCAGGTCGTAAATCTCCCGCTCCTGGTAATCAGCCCCCCGCCACAGCCCGACCACTGACGGGACAACCGGGTTTTCCCGGTCATAGCAGCGGGTCTTTAGTACCAGGCTGTGGTTGTGCTGCCGCGATGTCAGCTGATAAACGATCTCAAAGTAGTCGTAGTAGTCAACCGCCGTGATGTAGTTGAGGTAATCGAAGTCGAACTCAGGGTCTGTTTTAAGATGCTCCAGAATGCCGAAGATAGCCTCAGTCCTGACCAGTAAGGCTTTATCGTCGGTGCTGATAACGGCCTCCGGGAAATTCCCCGCAATCCGCCGGGCAACCTCACTGGTTGATAAAGCTGTTGTCATCAATCCTTCTCTGATTCCGGCTTTTCGAGCCTATATTTATTCAGAAACCGCGGATATCAGTATGCGACCGGGCAATCTTCTCGTGTAGCATCCGTATCCCGTAGATTAACGCCTCAGGACGGGGCGGGCAGCCGGGTATGTAGACATCTACCGGGACGATACGGTTGTATCCCGGGACAACATTATAGGATGAGCGGAAAATGCCGCCGCTGATACCGCAGGCGCCCATGGCAATTACCCATTTCGGCTCTGCCATCTGCTCGTAGATTCGTTTTACCTGTGGCGCCATCTTCCAGGTCAGCGTTCCGGCGGTAATCATCAGGTCAGCCTGGCGCGGTGAGGCGCGCAGGATTTCCATGCCGAAGCGGGAAAGATCAAAGCGGGAAGCGTTGGCGGCGATCAACTCGAAGGCGCAGCAAGCCGGAAAGCAGATTGCCGGCCACAGTGAAGAACGGCGCGCCCAGTTGATGACATTATCGATTGAGGTCAGGACGACGTTACGCTGCAGCTCCTCGTCGAGCCAGCTATCAGGGTCGGCAAGAGGCAACTGGCTGCTCTTCTTTAATACCTCGATAGCCTGGCCTTCCGTAGCGTCTAATTCCAGGTCGGCATAGATATGCTTTCCAATGATATTGTCTATTTCCATTCCAGTACCTTCTTCCTCCAGGCGTAGACATAGCCGATGAGGACGATGCCGACGAGAATCAGGATGCTGAAGAGACCGGCATAGCCCAGTTTTCTGAGGTTGACCGCCCAGGGATATAGAAAAAGAACCAGGACATCAAGGACTAAGAAAACCAGGGCGTAAAAATAATAGCGGAAATTGAACTGCACCCAGGTCTTGCCGATGGTCTCCATGCCGCATTCAAAGGTGGAGTTTTTGACGGGATTGGGGTTTCCGGGAACGATTTTAAGGAACCTGAGGGCAACGGGAATAAGCAGGGTAGTAACGGCAAATAGAAGCGCAACCACTAGAAACAAACCTATGTAGCCATAATCAACCAGCAATTGTCATACCCTCTGGCTCAAACTAGCCGTGGGTAGTATAGCACACCTCTTTTTAGATGACAAGGGGGGTTGTTTTCTAAAATATTCCCCGCCTGTCTTTCTGTCACTTCTCCCGTCTCTTCACCGCCCGCCGTATTGAGCGAACAGCGTATCTGGCTGTGCCCCGCCCGTGGCTTCCCTGCCTTTTCCGGGCAAACTAAGTAACGGTCACAGTTCCAAATAAGTGGGTTTACGTATTTCGAGCAGGACACAAAGTCAGAGATAATTAGAATTATTGTTTTAGTCAATAGTAAGAGATTATTTCAGCATTAAGAGAGGTCGTGGTGGGGGAATAACCTGAAGGAGGAGCAGATGAAGAGGATGAAGAACAGGGGTAAACTGCTGGTCCCGCTACTGGTGCTGATGGCCGGTCTCCTGGGGTTCTCGGCCTGTGAGGGCGCTACCACCGAGGATATTCGGGGCTTGCTGCAGGCCATGGAAGGCAAGGAGATGGTGGTTACCCGGGAAGATGGCAGCACCCTGCGCATCACCGTGGAACAACAGTCAGCGGCAGCACAGGCGCAAAGCCTGGTTGGTGACCGGGTGACGGTCAGGGTACGCTCGCGTGGCGGAGAGCGGGAGCTGGAGCAGGTCAGCCGGCTGGGAGAAGACCAGCATTTCAGCGGAACCATAGAATCAATCAACGGTGATATGTGGACTGTCGGCGGGAGCCAGTTCAAGGTGGACGCCAATACCCGGCTCGATGGTGGTCTGGCGGTGGGGGTACTGGCGCGGGTGGAGTTCGTCACCCTGGCGGATGGTACGGCGCTGGCTACGGAGATTCAGACCGATGAAGATGACGAACACTTCAGCGGCGCAATCGAGTCCATGGGCTCCAGCCAGTGGGTCATTGGCGGGGAGACCTTCCAGGTCAACAATGCCACCCGGCTGGACGATGGGCTGGCGATCGGCGTGGTCGCCAGGGTGGAATTTGTCAGGATGCAGGACGCCTCGCTGCTTGCTATCGAGATTGAGACCGACCAGGGTGACAACAAGTTTATCGGCGCCATAGAGTCCAAAGGTGCTGATAGCTGGGTAATCGGCGGGCGCACTTTCCAGATAAATGCCGCCACCCACCTCAGCAGGGGCGGCAGGAACCTGGATGCTGGCGTTGTGGTGCGCGTCGAATTTATCACCATATCTGACGGCACGCTGGTGGCTACTGAAATCCAGGCTGTCCTGCAGAGGTTCAGCGGCACCGTCGAGTCTATCGGCAGTGATGAGTGGGTGGTCGGCGGGCGTACTTTCAAAATCACCGGCTCTACGCGGCTGGATGACGACCTGGCAGTGGGCAAGAGCGCCAGGGTCAGGTTCGTCGAGATGGCAGACGGCACAATGGTCGCCACCCGGATACAGGATAGATGAGGATAAAAACGGGAAGTGAGGACAGAGGCACCCTATCAAATCAATCGGCGATGATGGCAGGGCTGTAGGTAGACGTTCCTTCCAGACAGGCAGCCCCCTACCAGGATTGACAACGCCGGGTCCCCTCGGGTTTGCCGCTGGAGGATTCCGGTGCAGAGATTGGAACAGCCCTCAGTAACAGGACTGAAATTACCGTTAGATTCAAAACTGCTATCAGTATTCCCGTCTTAAACATGCGGGACACCTTCATATCATACTTTCCCCTTCAATTACGGAGTTAACTCCGTACTCGTAAGCTGGACTACATCAGCCCCAGGTCTAACTTATCCACAAAAAAAGAGACGAGGTTGTATCAAAGCGCATTCGTTTGGATAATCCTTTTGCCAATTTGTCTGCAGCCTTGGTTTTTCTTCCCCGTTGTGACTTTTGTCCTACGAGATTCCGGAAATGTGGGTTATCATATAACCGAAGAATCAATCAATAGGATCAAATAAAAAAGGGAGGCGAGCACGATGACAGT